>CAYWJL010000110.1:0-6377 GCA_964458145.1 uncultured Desulfovibrionales bacterium
CATGCCGTGGTCAGGGACCGTACCTACATCGGCGAGGAACTCGACCTGACCGACAAGATGGCCTGCGGGAACAAACTCATCGCCCCGGAAGCAGGGCTGGCCCTGGACATCGAGGACGCCCATCTTCTCTCGTCCATGGCCCGTTCAGGCACCGGCGGATTGCTGCAGAGGCTGACCCACGGATTCGCGGCCCTGGTGATCATGATGGCGCTGGCCCTTCCCTACGTGTTGCTGGTCCCCCTTCTTGTCCTGCTCAAAAAATGGCAGGTCTCCCGGGAATCGATCATCAGGAATCCCCATGGGGACGATCTTTCCCTGAAGCGGGTCACAATCGATACGGACTCCTTGATCGGCCGGATGGCACGCGCCCTCTCCCTGGATCGCTATCATCTCCTGTTCCTGGTTTTTGGCGGCACGCTCAGACTCATCGGAAACACCATGACCCCGGCTGAAGCAATGGACGCCGGAACATTGGCCGGGTTCGAGCAGTACGCTCCCGGGGTCTTCAGTTATGCCGAGGCCGAGGGATGGCCGTCCGTGGACTTTGATCCGGAGATTTCCGACCGGTTTTTCATGCGGCACAGTACGGCAACCAGGGATATCTCCATGACCTTCAACGCATTGCTTTCCAGGATGCACAGCGGGAATCTATCATGAACATTGAACAAACCATGCGCGACGGGGTCTGTGTCCTGAGCCCCTCCGGCCGGTTGGACGCGGTGTCCTCCCCTGATTTCAAACAGACTGTCCTGGATATGGTCGGACAGGGGCGAACTCGCCTTGTGGTGGATTTTTCCGGAATAACCTTCATGGACAGCAGCGGGCTGGGCGCACTCATCGCCTCGTCCCGGACCCTGCAGAAACAGGACGGGGACATTCGCCTGGCCTGTCTCTCGGATACCATCAGGCAGATCATGGGGCTGACCCGGGCCGACAGGATGTTCGACATTTTCGACAGTGTGGACGGAGCTGTCGCCGGTTTCGGCAGCGGGGAGATCTCATGAAAGAACATATCTCTTTGGTCGTTCCTGCCGATCTCAAGTATCTGCGTCTCGCCTCCATGGCCGGCGTGGAAATGGCCGGGATCATCTGCGAACAGGCCGGAATCAAGGACCGTGAGGGGTTCTGTCACGCCTTCGAGCTGGCCATCAGCGAGGCCTTTGCCAATTCGGTCAAGCATCGCAAGGATGAAGACGAAAGTTTTCACGTGAACGTGGATTTTCAGCTGACCCCTGAAGAGCTCACCGTGATCATCAGGGACAAGAATTTTCATTTTGTCGTGGACGAGAATCCGCCCGATCTGGATGCCCACCCCGAGAGCGGGTACGGGCTGTTTCTGATCCGGCAGTTCATGGACAAGGTCGACTACAGGCGGGAGGACGACGGGAACGTGGTCTCCATGACCAAGAGGGTACACAGCGATGGATGAGCATCTTCCCGTTCACGAACGTCCCCAGGTGTCCATCATTGTTGTCAGCTACAATACCCGGGAAATTCTGCGCCAATGTCTGACCTCCCTGTTCGTCCATCTCGGGGATGTGAGGGCGGAAGTCCTTGTGGTGGACAATGATTCCTGGGACCACTCCGCCGAGATGGTGGCGGCCGAGTTTCCCCAGGTCCGGCTCATTGCCAACCGTCGGAACATGGGATTTGCCGCGGCCAACAACCAGGCCTATGCCCGGTGTCGCGGCGAGTATGTCCTGCTGCTCAACCCGGATGCGTTCATCGAACCGGGTGCGGTTGCCGCTGCTGTGACCTTCATGGACGAGCACCCCCAATGCGGGATCTGCGGGGGCAGGCTGGTGGATCTGGACGGCAATCCCAACCCGTCGGCCCGGCGGTTTCCAGGCGCTTTGGCCAAGCTGTTCACCCTGAGCGGGTTGAGTGCCCGGTTTCCCCAATCACGCCTGTTCAACGCCCATGAGTTCAGCGGCACGGATCACGATCACCCCATGGAGGTGGACTGGGTGCCCGGGACCTTCACCCTGATCCGGCGGAGCATGCTCGAGGCCATCGGATTTTTCGACGACCGCTTCTACATCTATTACGAGGAGACCGATCTCTGCCTGCGGGCCAAACGGGCGGGCTGGTCGGTGCAGTACGTGCCCGATGCCTGTGTGGTCCATGTGGGCGGGGCCTCCAGCCAGACCCGCAAGGACAAGGAGTACGACGAGGCCGGTGCCCAGATCCTGAGTTTTCGCATGCGCAGCGAATGGCTGTATTACCGCAAGAACAGCGGGCTGTTGGCGGTAGTGGCCAATGCGGGCGTGGAAATGGGGTGGCACGGGCTCAGGTACCTGATCAACGGATTGCCCGGCAGGACGAACGGCAGGGACAAGCAGAAGGGATCGGGGTTGATCGTGCGCGAGGTGTGGAAGTCCCTCATGGATACACGGTTCGGCGGGGTGTCGCCTGAGCGGCCGTGGTAATGCTTACAACAATCACGGAGACCCATGTTCCAGAATATCCGATCGGATCTGAAAACCTATGACGGCAATTGGGGCGCCCAGGGATTCTGGGTCATGCTCGTCTACCGGTTTGGCCGGTGGCGGTACACCATCCAAAACTCTCTCATCCGCAAACCCTTTTCCCTGCTGTACAAATTTCTGTTCAAGGTCATCCAGATCCTCACGGGGATCGAACTGCCCTGTGAGGTTCCCTTGGGCAGGAACTTTCGCATCGACCATTTCGGGGACATCATTGTGAGCGGATATGCCCGGTTCGGGGATCATTGCATCCTGCGCAACGGGGTTACCGTGGGGCTCAAGAATGTCGAGGAAAAGGCGGCACCGCAGATCGGCAACCATGTGAACATCGGGGCCGGGGCCAAGATTCTGGGGCCCATAACCATCGGTGATCATGTGGATATCGGGGCCAATGCCGTGGTCATCGCATCGGTGCCGGATCATTCCATTGCCGTGGGCATCCCGGCCCGGATCATTCCCAAAAAGGATCGTTCTTCATGACAGCATCTTCTGCAAACGATCAGACCCCCCATGTGGATTGCGTGATCATCGGCGTGAACGCGGCCGCGACCCTGGGGGCGTGCATCTCGTCCATCCGGAGCAGCGACTATCCCCGGGAACGGGTGCATATTTTCTATGTGGATGGCGGATCCACGGACACCAGCGTGGAACTGGCCCGGTCCTTTGAAGGGGTCGAGGTGATCGAACTGGATCTGGACCATCCCACCCCGGGCAGGGGGCGCAATGCGGGTTGGAAGGCGGGCAGCTCGCCGTTTGTCCAGTTTCTGGATTCCGACACCGAGGTGACCCCGGACTGGTTCCGCAAGGGCGTTGCCGGGTTTTCCCCGAAGATCGCGGCCGTCCAGGGGCTTCGCAAGGAAAAATATCCCCTGAAGAATGTTTTTCACTGGCTGACCAGTCTGGAATGGAACGGTGTCCCGGGCATGGCCGACAGTTTTGGCGGGGACGTCATGATCAGGCGCTCCGTGCTCGAGGAGACCGGGGGGTACGATCCCGTGCTCGTGGGCGGGGAGGATCCGGATCTGAGCCAGCGGATCAGGCTTGCCGGCTGGGAGATTCTCCAGCTGAATACCATCATGACCTGGCATGACATCGCCATGAACCGGGTGAGCCAGTACTGGAAGCGGGCGTACCGTTCGGGCTATGCCTTTGCCGCGGTCCGGGATCGATTGAAGAATCAGCCCACGGATTTCTGGAAGGTGGAATACAAACGCATCCTTGTACGCGGCGGGGGATCGATACTCCTGGCAGCTGCCGGGCTGGTCATGCTCATGGTCGGTTCGGGGCCGTTCGTGTCCTGGACGGCTTTGGGCTTGCTGGCTGCCGGGCTGGGGCTGCTTGTGTATCCCAGAATCTTTCGCATGGAAGCGTTCGTGAAAACCATGGATCTGGACCTGGCCGATGCCAGACTCTACGCGTGGCATTGTTCGCTGGTGGTGCTCCCGGATTTCTGCGGGGTGGTCCGGTATTTCTGGGGCAAATGGACGGGGCGTCCCCTGCGCAACAAAGGCCGTAAGCTGGCGACACGGGGGCAGGTGCAGTGATGGGAGGGTGTGTTGTGTGTGACAGGCAGTTGGATGTTTGCCGGTTTCGTTGCAATGGCGTGTTGCTGCTTGTTCTGTTGCTGTGCATTGCCGGATGTTCGGCCAAGGACATCACCCCGGAGCCCACCCCGGAAACCCTCAAGACGGACGGGTTTGCCATGGAGCAGGCCCGTCCGGTGCAGGATTTCGTGACCACGGAAACCCTCAGGCAGCTCACCCCCAAGGGAAAGAACACCTACCGCATGGGTCCGGGCGACATCCTGTCCATTCAGGTCTGGAATCGCCCCGAGATATCCTCCAGGGACGTCATTGTCGGTCCGGACGGGACCATCTCCGTGGCCCGTATCGGCATCGTCAACGTCCGCGGCAGGACGCTGGAGGACGTGCGCGACGAGATCACCCGGAAACTGGCCGTGCTCTACGAGGCCCCGGAAGTGACCCTGGCCATCCATGAATACCACAACAACAAGGCCTTTGTGCTGGGTCGGGTCTCCAAGCCCGGGGTGGTCAATTTTCCGGGCAGCGGCACCCTGCTGGAGGCCCTGGCCCTGGCCGGGGGGCTTCCCTATCACGGCAAGGAAACCTTTCTGACCAAATGCGCCATCATCCGGGGCAGGGACGTGGTCATCTGGATCGATCTCCAGGATCTTCTGAACAACGGGAACATGGCCCTGAACGCCCGGATCATGAACAACGACGTCATTTTCATCCCCGAGGCCGAGGACGAGGTGGTCTTCATCATGGGCGAGGTGGTCAAGCCCGGTGCCATCCAGCTCAAGCGCGGGCTGAACATCATCGATTCCATCATGCTGGCCGGAGGGATCACCGAGGAGGCCAATCCGGAAAAGATCTTCATCCTGCGCCAGCAGGGCGAGCAGGGCAGCGTCAAACGCGTGGACCTGAAACACCTGCTGACCACCGGAGATTTCCGCCAGAACTATGCCCTGCGGCCCAGCGACATCGTGTACGTGAGCCCGTCGGGCATGAAGAGTTTCAACTACGCCATGGAACAATTGCTGCCCACCCTGCGGGTCCTGGATCTGACCTCGTCTATCCTCTACCGGGCCGGGGTGCTGGATGAACTCAAGGAACAGGTCTGGGGAATCGATGCGGATGAGGCGGATTAAATGACAACAAACCTTTCTTCCGCCCCCGGTCCCGGTAAACTGGCCCGCAATTCCCTGGCCGGGGTGGGGGCCACTGCCGTGTATCTGGTGAGCCGGCTTTTTCTCACGCCGTTTGTGCTCATGTATCTGAGCCTGGCGGAGTTCGGGTTGTGGTCCATGTGTTTTGTCATCCTGTCCTATGCCTCCATCGGGGCCTTCGGGGTGAACAACACCTACATCAGGTATACGGCCGGGTACCATGCGGCCGGGCGGCAGGATGCGATCAACGGGCTTCTGTCCACCGGGCTTATCTGCATGTCGTGGTTCTGCCTGGTGTTTTTGCTGTTGCTGGCGGGGTTGCTGCCTCTGATTCTGGATGCCTTTGACGTGTCGGCGGATCTGCGGGACGTGGCCGGGTTCATGATTCTGGGGACGGCTCTCATCTTCGGGGTGGATCTCACCCTGGGAGCGTTTCGGTCCATTCTGGAAGGGATTCATGAGATCGCCCTGGTCAAGAAGATCTATACCCTGGCCTCCCTGGTGGAGATCGTGGCCATCATCGGTTTTCTGCTCATGGGCCTGGGGGTGCGGGGGATGCTCTACGCCTATGTGGTCCGGGTGTGTCTGGATACGGGGATCTGTGTGGTCCGGGCATTCAGGCTTCTACCCGGGCTGCGCGTGCATCCCCGGGGGGTGGACAAAACGCATTTCAGCCATCTCTTTGTCTTCGGGGGCAAGGTGCAGGTTCTCGGCGGCCTGGCCATTTTTCTCTCGTCCCTGGACCGGGTGGTCATTTCCTCCATCATGGGGCTCTCTGCGGCCGGTATTTTCGAAATCGCCCGCAAGTTCCCGTTCACGGGCAAGAGCATTTCCGGTTCGGCCTTCGGACCTTTTCTTCCGGCTGCGGCCCATGTGGGAGCGACCTGGGAGCGTGACGAGATCAGACCCCGCGCAGACCGGGCCCGGACCTATCTCTACGTGACACTCTGGGCGGGAGCGGTGGCCCTCGTGCCCCTGCCCCTGGTTTTCAGGCAGTTTTCGGGCTCGCCGGTTGTCGCCCTTGCACTTACGGCCGGTGGCCTGGCGCTGGTGGTGGGAGCCGGGGTGCTGCTGGCACGCCATTTTTCCACCCATGACCGGCTCCTGCCCGGTCCGCTTCTGGAACTTTTTCTGAACGGGTCCCGGCATATCAACATCCTGAACGCGGTGCTCTTCTGTTTTCTCATGGCCGTATCCGGGCC
>CAYWJL010000110.1:6459-6660 GCA_964458145.1 uncultured Desulfovibrionales bacterium
GATCTTCAGAGGAATCGATCGCACCGGCCGGGAACTGGAATATCTCCTGGTCCAATTGGTCCTGGCCCTGGCCTGGATTCCCGCTGCAACAGAGATGGCCGGACTGCCGGGCACCGGATGGGCCATTCTCGCGAGCACGACCACGGCCTCGCTGTTTCTGTTCTGGCGGAGCAATCAGGCCTTTGCCATTCCTCTGGGCAC
>CAYWJL010000111.1:0-6598 GCA_964458145.1 uncultured Desulfovibrionales bacterium
ACAAAAAGCCATCATCATGACACGGTCTCGTGGTCGATCATTTTTGTATAGTAGTAATGTCACAGGCCGTGACGGCCTCCTGAGATTTCGGACCATCTCCCCAAAGGTCTCTAGCCCCGCACACACCCGCAATCGCACATGGACGCCATGAGCATCCGGTTCTGCGCGTATCGGATCTTGATCGTGCGTTTGAGATTCTCGAAAGCGTCTTTTTCTGCACTGTCCTCATCTGAAACATCCTTTTGCTCATCCGTGAGCACAAAGGCATGGGTCATGGGACCGAGACGTTGTTCCAGAATCTTTCGGGCGCATGCCTTGCTGCAACCATCCACAACAATGATTCCCGAACTTCTGCGGGCACGCTGGAGAACCCGGTCCGAACCGGCCTCCATGGCCGAAAGATCCAGGGCTTCGGCAAACCCGTCACCCGCAATGGCCCCGGCGATCTCCCCGGCCGTATTGCCGTATTCCGGACACCCGGCACACGCCACCACCAGGGTCGGCCCCGAAGAACTCCGCTTTTTCTCGAACATGCTCATCTCCTTGAAAACGATAGACCTACCCGATGACCATATTGAAAAAGTATCCCGTGAACAGGATGCCGGTGGCCACCACGGCGACGAATACGGCGATAAGCCTGGGCTTGAGCACCTTCCGCAAAATGACCATCTCGGGCAGGGACAGGGCGATGACGCTCATCATGAAGGCGAGGACCGTGCCCAGGGCCGCGCCCTTGCCGAGGAGTGCCTCGACAATGGGAATGATCCCGGCGGCATTGGTGTACATGGGTACGCCCAGGGTCACGGCTGCAGGAACCGACCACCAGGCCGACTTGCCCATGATCTGGGCCATGAAGTTCTCCGGGACATAGCCGTGGATACCCGCACCAATGGCGATCCCCAGAACCACATAGATCCAGACCTTGCCGACGATATCCTTCACCGCCTGCCAACCATAGCGAATCCGATCATGAATGGTCCGAACCGTGCCCGTTCCTGCCGAGGGATCGTTCTGGGCCAACCGGACCCAATCCTCGATATGGTTTTCCATGCCCAACCGTCCGATCACCCATCCCGCGACAACAGCGATGCCGAGTCCCGTGACCAGATACAGCGCAGCCACCTTCCAGCCCATGAGGCCGTACAGAAGGACGAGAGCCACCTCATTGACCATGGGCGCTGCAATGAGAAAGGAAAAGGTCACGCCCAGGGGAACCCCGGCGGCCACGAATCCGATAAAGAGGGGTACGGCCGAACAGGAACAAAAAGGCGTCACAATTCCCAGCAATGCAGCCAGAACATTGCCCACGGACTCGGACCTGCCCGCCAGAATCATCCGGGTTCTCTCGGGGGTGAAAAAGGATCGCAGGATGCCGACCCCGAAAACCACGATGCCCAGAAGCATGAGCACTTTGGGGGTATCGTAGACAAAAAACTGCACGGCCTCACCAAGATGCGAGCCCGGGACGAGCCCGAGAAGCTCAAAAGCAAAAAACCGGGAAAACCCGAGAAGCTGGGAATAGACTCCGTACCAGAGAGCAACAATGAGAAGCCCGATTCCTCCCATTTTCCACATGGAAATCGATGTTTCGGGGGTTCCGATTTCAGATGTCCCACCCTGGCCGGCAGTGCAGCTACACGAAGCGTTTTCGAGTGGTTTGAGCGGGGTAATGGTCTGTAAAGGTTGCATGCTGACTCCTCGATGATTTTATTGGTCAAATCGCCAATAAGATAGATAAAATTTTTTCGGCCTTTTCACCAAGTCACAACATATCGACATGACTTGTATTTGCCTTTTTGACCAATTAATTATCACCCACCTGCCTGTCAATAAAAAAATCGAGAACCCGACACAACATTCCCGTTCGAATCACTCCGATGGCGGACAAACCCGCCATTTTTTCATCACGTACAAAGACGGCTCCCCATGGAACCGTCTTTGTACGTGATCGATCATTTTCTGTTCCTTCCCACCTCTCTGGAGCCGGGATCACGGAACTGAGGCTGTGGAGGATCCTGACCATCGAACGGACATCGATGATATTCCGGCGGTCCTTCCTCCCCTATTTCTTGAGCCGCGTCCACAGATCGTTGTACAAACGATTCGCTTCCCCCAGATCGGTCTCGAATTCTCCTCGAGAAAGTTGCTCGGGCGTCGGATAGACGATGGTGTTCTTCCTGACTTCCGGAGGCAATGTTTTGACTGCCTCGGCATTGGGAGATGAGTACCCCAGTTCTTCACAGACGATCTTCGCAATCTCCGGGCGCAGAAGGAAATCAATGAACATATGGGCCTGGCCGATATTGGAAGCCCCCTTGGGAATGGCAAAACTGTCCACCCAGAGGCTGTATCCTTCCTTGGGATAGACATAGACAATGGCCGGATCTTCGCCGTTGGCAATGTAGGCCTCTCCGTTCCAGACCGCGCCCAGCTGGACCTCGCCGTTGAGCAGGGCCTGCTTGGGAGAATCCGAATCAAAGACCCGCACATGCGAGATGAGGGGTTTCAGCTTTTCATAGGCCTGGTTCAGATGTTCCGGATCAGTGTCGTTCAGGGAATATCCCAGACTCTTGAGCCCGATCCCGAGAACACCGCGCATGTCGTTGGGCATGATCAGTTTGCCGGCAAATTCGGGACGCCAGAGGTCCTCTACCGAGGTCACGGTCGCCGGATCGATTTCGGCCGTGTTCACGGCAATTCCCGTTGAACCCCACATGTAGGGAACACTGTACTCGCTCTTCGAATCGACCATTTTCTCGACGAGCTCACGGTCCAGATTCTTCAGATTGGGAAGCAGGGAATGATCCAGCTCAACGAGCATGTTCTCACGCATCATCCGGGATACATAGTCCGAGGAAGGCACGATGAGATCATACCCCTTGCCCCCGACCATCTTGAGCTTGGCGTACATGGCCTCGTTGCTGTCGTACGTGGAAATGGTGACCTTGATGCCTGTTTCCTTGGTAAATCGCTCCACCACCTGATCCGGAAGATATTCCGACCAGATGAAGAGAAAGAGTTCGTTTGAAGCGGCAGGCGCAGGTGATGCAGTGAACAGCAACGCCAGGAGAATGAGCAGTTTTTTCATCGTGTTTTGTCCTTTACAAGCCATTGTGCCGTGGGAACGGCCAGAAGGGTGATAGCGATCATGATCACGCACAGGGCGTTGACTTCGGGTTTCACACCGAGACGGACCATGGAGTAGATCTTCAGGGGAAGGATCTCGTAGCTCGGTCCGGTGGTGAAGAAACTGATCATGACGTCATCCAGGGAAAGGGTGAAGCTGAGGAGCCACCCCGCCATAACCGAAGGCATGATCATGGGAAGAACGACATGCCTGAAAAGTTGGAACTCCCCGGCCCCCAGATCCCGGGCCGCCTCGATGACGTGGGGGTCGAAGGTCTGCAGCCGTGAGAGAACGGTGACCGTGACAAAGGGGAGGCACAGGGTGATGTGGGACATGAGCAGGGTCCCGAAACCAAGGGGAACGGCCAGCATGAGATAGAGAACCAGCAGGGAGATGCCCATGATGATGTCCGGCGACATGATCAGGACATAGACACATCCCGACAGGATCTTGCGCCCGGGAAAACGGTACCGGTGCAGGGCCAGGGCGGCCAGTGTTCCCAGAGCCGTTGCCAGGCTTGCGGAAACCAGGGCGATGGTCAGGGAATGCACGGCCGCTTCCATGAGCTGGGTGTTGCCCATGAGTTTGACGTACCACGAGGTGGTGAACCCCTTCCAGGCAAGGGAATACTTGGATGCATTGAAGGAGTAGACACCAAGAACCACCAGGGGAAGGTACAGAAACAGGTAGATGACTCCGGCATAGGCCGTCTTGATGAGGGTTTTCATGGCCGGTCCTCCCGGTTGATCACTGCCTTGCGCCATGCGTACAGGCACAGAAGCACCGTCATGATCAGCGTCAGAAAGACGCCTGCCGCCGATCCCAGGGGCCAGTTCCTGGCGGTCATGAACTGATCCCGGATGAAATTGCCCAGAAGCAGGGACCTGGCCCCGCCCAGAATGTCCGGAATGTAGAACATGCCCAGGGCCGGAAGGAACACGAGCATGCACCCGGCGATGATTCCCCCTTGGGTCAGGGGCAGATCGATGCGCCAGAAAATGGCCCTTCTGGAGGCACCCAGATCTCTGGCAGCCTCCCTGAGTCTCGGGTCCAGTTTCTCCATGGCCGCATACAGGGGAAGCACCATGAAGGGGAGCAGGGTGTAGGTCAGCCCGATGAGGACCGCACCCTGTGTGTACAGAATGCGCAACGGAGTCTGGATGATGCCCGTTGCCAGAAAAAACGTGTTCAGAAGGCCCCTGGTGTTCAGGATGGCGATCAGCGCGTAGGTCCGGATCAGGGAGTTGGTCCAGAAGGGAACGACGAGCAGCAGGAGAAGAAGGCCTCGATATTTCAAGGGAGTCCTGGCCAGTATCCAGGCAAAGGGATAGCCGAGCACGAGACAGACAAGGGTGACCGTTCCGGCCAGACCCAGGGATCTTCCCGCAATGCCGAGGATGACCGGATCGAAAAGTCCGGCATAGTTTTCCAGTGTCAGGGGGAAAGCGAGAAAATCATGATCCGATGTGGTCAGAAAACTCGCACCCAGAACCAGGACATTGGGGATGACGGCAAAAATCACCAGCCAGGAGACCACAAGCCAGATGGAAAAAGAGCGGAAGGAGCACTTAATGTTCATCAGGCAGAACCACTTCCCATCCGCGGACCCAGCTCACGGCCACCTCGTCGCCGGGCTGGAAATAGACATCTTCGTCGTCCTCGTTGAAAAACTCCGTGGCCACGATAGACGTTCCCGAAGCCAGGGTCAGGTACACGTCATAGGTGGCCCCCTTGTACACGGTTTCATCCACCCGTCCCCGAAAAAAGCCGCCGACCATGAAATCCCTGCGCAGCTCGGGATCGGCCGCCAGGTCGCGCACGGTCTCCACACGCATGTCCTCGGGACGAAGAAGGATGCGGACCCGCTGCCCCATGGAAAACCCATCCCGGGTTGCGGTGGTGCACACGGTGCCGCCCACATCGATCCCCAGACCGTCGTCCCCCTTGTGCACGACCGTTCCGGCAAACACATTGATTTCCCCGACAAACCGGGCCGTGAACATGGAGGCCGGATCTTCGTAGATTTCCCGGGGGGTTCCCACCTGGACGATCCTGCCCTCGTTCATGACGACAATGCGGTCGGACATGGAAAAGGCCTCTTCCTGGTCGTGTGTGACCAGGACAAAGGTGATGCCCAGTTTGCGCTGCAGATGCTTGAGTTCCAGCTGCAGATTCTTTCGCAGACGCGAATCAAGGGCGGAAAGGGGTTCGTCCAGAAGCAGGAGAAGGGGGTCGTTGACAATGGCCCGGGCAATGGCCACGCGCTGCTGCTGCCCGCCCGAGAGTTCATGGGGTCTGCGTTTGGAAAACCCCTGAAGCTTCACCAGCCGCAGGGCCTCGGTCACCCGTGCGGGGATGTCCCTTGCGGGAGTGTCTTTCATGCGCAGCCCAAAAGCCACGTTGTCGAACACGCTCAGGTGCGGGAACAGGGCATAGCTCTGGAATACCGTGTTCACGGGACGATTTTCGGGAGGCAGATTGACGAGGCCGTCACCTTCCAGCAGGATCTCTCCTGAGGTGGGTGTCTCGAACCCGGCCAGAAGGCGAAGCAGGGTTGTCTTACCGCATCCCGACGGCCCCAGGATGGTCAGAAATTCACCCCGATGAATGGTCAGATGGACATCCTTCAGGGCAACGTCTTTGCCGAAGAGTTTGCTCACGGCCCGAAGTTCGATCAGGCAGTGCGGCGTAGGGTGCTGGTGCGTCATGGGCTGCACGATCCTCTTGAGCCCTGATCCCGGCATCGACCGGAACAGGCGGTATGGGGGGCGCACTATGGGCTGAATGGAAATGTATCCAAGGGAAGCGGACACCGGAAAGGAGGTGCTGCAGGGTTTCAAGGAAGAAAATGCCCGGGGCAGCGTTCCGGTTGCAAGATGCCGCGACATGAACCGAGCCGGGAAACCAGCCCTGATGGTCCATGAATTTTCGCGGCTTATGGAAGAATCTTACGAAAAAAGCAACAGAAAAGTGATTACACAAAAAATATTTTTATATCGAAAGGTTACATAACAAACAGCGGACATGCCAAAACCACACCCGCATCTTGACGAGGCCCATGGGTCATGCAACGGAACAAAGCCGTCGATGTTTCCCCATCGTGCACCCTCTCAAGATACCATGACCTCACAAAGGATTTCAGGAATAATATGTAACTTCTCAAAAACTCGTGGAATCTCTGTTTTT
This sequence comes from uncultured Desulfovibrionales bacterium, assembly GCA_964458145.1. Taxonomy (GTDB): domain Bacteria; phylum Desulfobacterota; class Desulfovibrionia; order Desulfovibrionales; family Desulfomicrobiaceae; genus Desulfoplanes. Next base: position 6,314 of record CAYWJL010000111.1, read on the forward strand.
CTATTGAGTACAAGGAGCCCAATTTTAGGCGGAGCATGCCCCAAACAGTTATAAAAATCACCTGTTGAAACTTGCTCAAAAAATTGTATAATTACGCTTCATTTTTCAACGAGGATTTAGTCTTGAGCGTTTTTTCATCCCTTCCCAAAAGCCCAAAGATTCCTGAGGAACAAAAAACTCAGGAGGTAACGCTTTTGCTCGAAGAAAATATGCTGCTTCGAGAGCAAATTCAGTTCTTGAGGGATGAAATCGCCAGGCTGAAAGGTCACAAACCCAAGCCGGATA
>CAYWJL010000112.1:0-6575 GCA_964458145.1 uncultured Desulfovibrionales bacterium
GGGGGGGTCGGGGAGGGAGAATGAGAACCGGGGACGCAAAGGGCCGTTTGCGGGAGCTGTTTGTGATGGTTGCGCTTTTACTGGCCATGCCTGTAATTGGACAGGCACAAGACGATCTGCGCATGACCCCGGTGGTCAAAGCGGTACAAAAGGTTTCTCCGGCCGTGGTCAACATCCATACGTCCTCGGTGGTCCGGCAGGAGGTCAATCCCTTTGGAGGGATGTTCGGCGGCGATCTGTTCGAGCACTTTTTCAGAGGCCCCGGCATGACCAGGCAGTACGAGCAGACAAGCCTGGGCTCCGGGGTGGTCATCGATGCGGCCGAGCGTCTCGTTCTGACCAACGCCCATGTGATCAGCGGTGCCTCCTCCATCATGGCCACGTTTCTGGACGGCCGTCAGTTCCAGGCCGATCTTGTGGGGTCTGATCCGGATTTCGATCTGGCCATTCTTCGTCTGGAAGGGTCCGATGCCCTGCCCCAGGTTGCTGTGGGCGATTCCTCGGACATCCTCATCGGGGAGACGGTCATTGCCATCGGCAATCCCTACGGGTTCAGCAATACCGTGACCACCGGCGTTGTCTCGGCCATGCACAGGACCATCAAGACCAAACACGGGACATTCACGGATTTCATCCAGACGGATGCGGCCATCAATCCCGGCAACAGCGGGGGCCCGCTCTTGAATCGCGTGGGCGAACTGGTGGGCATCAACACGGCCATCTACGCCGAGGCCCAGGGAATCGGGTTTGCCATCCCCATCGACAAGGCCAAGCGGGTCATTGCCGAACTCCTTACCCACGGTCGGGTGGACCCGGTCTGGCTGGGTATTCGGGGGCAGGATGTGGACCAGCGCATTGCCAGGTATTTCGGGCTCACGTCGCTTGGGGGGATTCTCGTTTCCGAGGTCTATGCGGGTTCTCCAGCGCACAAGGCGGGGCTTAAGCCCGGGGACGTGCTTTTGAAGATCGAACAAAACGAGGTCGTCGATAAACAGGGTTATCTTGACCTGATGCGCAATTTTACACGGGATCAAATGGTTCGCCTGGAGTTTTTGAGCGGAGGGGCGACAAGGACGGTAAGGACACGTGCGGAAATTTTCGAGGACGACCGGGCCCTGGAATTGGCCTCTCAAATTTGGGGGTTGGAAGTGGGAACCAGGTTTGCGGGAAAGCATCTTGTTGTCACCCGGGTTCGTCCCGGCAGTCCGGCCGACCGGTTGGGCCTGGAGCGTGGCGACATGGTGCTCAAGATAGCCGGACAGCCCATGAACGATCCCAAGGATTTCGCCCTGTCCTTCAAGCGGTACAGAATGCAGAACAGCCTCATTCTGCTTGTGGCCCGAGGTCGTCAGGGGTATTACGTTCGTCTCACCGTTCAGTAGATACTCAGAGGATGTGTTGCCATTGAAACGAAAACTTTTTTTTCACATACTGATCGTAATCCTGCTGGGAGTGGTTCTGGACGGTGTTGTGCAATTTCAATTGGCACGGATGCACAGACAGGATCAGATTTTGGATGTCTCCATGCGGATTGCTGCGTTGCGTGCGCAGATGGAAAAGGAAATCAATTCCAACCTGCTTGTTGTCCAGGGGATGGCCGATTTCATTTCCGTTCTGCCTGATCTGGACGAAAGGATGTTTGCTCAGTTTGCCCGGAAGGCTCTTGAAGAACCCGGTCTCTTGAAAAATCTGACTGCTGCACCCGATTATGTCATGAAATTCGTCTACCCGCTCCAAGGCAATGAGGCCATCCTGGGAATCAATTACCGTGAGTTGCCCGGACAATGGGAACAGGCTTTCAAGGCCCGGCAAAGGGGGAAAATGGTCATTGCAGGACCGTTGAAGCTGATTCAGGGCGGTATCGGCCTTATCGGGCGGGTACCGGTTTTTATTGATGACAATGGAAAACAACGTTTTTGGGGTATTGTATCCGCCGTTATCGACCTGGATACATTTTTCAAGAGAATCGGACTTGATGCTGTCGATCTCGAGATTGCCATCAGGGGGAAAGATGGAAAGGGGGCGGCGGGAGACGTCTTCCTGGGCTCCCCGAATCTTTTCGCTGCAGACAGTGACGCTGTGGAAATGCCGGTGACCTTTCCTGCAGGGAGCTGGGTGATTGCTGCAACGCCTACGGAGGGATGGTCCTCCGTGCCCCCACTGAGCATGCTTGTGCACAGTCTTGTGGGTTTTCTGGTCGTCGCGATAGCCTTGGCTGTCTATCGGGCCGGGAAGCGTGATCATGCCATTCATGTCGTGAAGGATAATCTCAATCAGGCCCAGGCCATAGCCCATCTTGGAAGTTGGGAAATGGACCTGGAAAACGATTCCTTATGGTGGTCGAATGAAACGTACAGGATCTACGGCGTTGATCAACAAACATTCAGCCCGAGTCTGCAAGGTTTCATGACCATGGTTCATCCCGACGACAAGGAGCGGGTCCTCAAGGAATTTCATCTCTCTGTGGATACATGCGATGCCTTTTCCATCGAGCACAGGATACTTCGTCCGGATGGAAGCATTCGACACGTGTTGGAACGGGGGCACACGATCTGCCGAGGGGAAGGTACCCCTGCAATCCGTTCGACCGGAACCGTCCAGGATGTTACCGAACGAAAACATGCCGAAGACGCACTCAGAGCCGGCGAAGAAAAAATGCGTGCCATGTCCGAAGCTTCGTACGATGCATTGATCGTGATCGATGCCCGCGATGTCATATCTTTCTGGAATCCGGCTGCGGAAAAAATGCTCGGTTGGACCAGCGATGAGGTCCTTGGAAAGCGTCTGCACAAACTCATTACGCCTGAAAAATACCACCATGATGCATCGCGTGGTCTTGAGCGTTTTAGGGTGAACGGACAGGGACCCGTGCTGGGAAAACTGCACGAGTTGACGGCCATCCGCAAAAACGGTGAGGAATTTCCCGTGGAATTGTCGGTGACTTCTTTCAAACAGGGAGATTTCTACTATGCCGTCAGCAGTCTTCGGGATGTCACGGAGGTTCGACGCAAGGAAGAGCGCCTCCGCATCATGGCTACCACGGATGAAATGACGGGCCTCTTCAATCGTCGCCGCTTCATCGATCTTGTGGACCACGAGATCAAGCGGAGCAGACGCTATCCCAGACCTCTGAGTCTGATCATGTTTGATGCGGACAGGTTCAAATCCGTCAACGATACGTACGGTCACAATGTCGGTGATACGGTGCTCAGGTCCATCGCCGCAACTTCGAAAAACGTGCTTCGAGGGGTGGACATTCTTGGACGCATCGGCGGCGAGGAGTTTGCCGTTGGGCTGCCTGAAACACGGCTTGATCAGGCTTTGCTTGCAGCCGAAAAGCTTCGGGCCGCTGTGGAGCAGGCACACGTCCGCCTCGATGACGGCCGCGTGGTGCATTTCACGGTCAGTCTCGGCGTTGCCGAACTTGATGACACCTGTGGTGATGTCGATGACCTGCTCAAGCATGCCGATGTGGCGCTGTATGCGGCAAAGGAGAACGGACGCAACCGGGTTGAAAAATATCCCCCTGATGAAGTCTGAGCGTGTGGGGTTTTAGCCACGCACTGCCGGATACGATTGAGTTTGCTTGCATCCCGATCTCTGTGGTCTACGTGGGCTTTTGTCTTGCCCGGGCCTGATGGTCCTATTCAACAAAAACAACCAAACGGATTCGCCTTATGACTATCTGGTACAACCATGTGCGGGCCAGAATCGATCTGAAGATTTTGGAGAACAATTTTCGCCTTATCGCTGCCAAGGCGCCGAACCCCATTCCTGTGGTCAAATCCGATGCCTATGGGCACGGTATCGGTCCGGTGGCTTCGCTCATGGCCCGGTGCGGGGCCGAGACCATGGCCATCGGTACCGTGGGCGAGGGCGCTGCCCTGCGACTGGTTCCCTTTGAGGGGAAGATTCTCTCCCTGCTGGGGCCGCTGCTTCCGGAAGAGTATCCCATGATGTGGGAGTACGAGATCATGCCCTTTGTCTGCCGTGAGGAACAATTGCGTCTGATCGAAGAAGAGGGGAAACGACAGGGAAGACCTCTGGATATCGCCCTTGCTATGGATACGGGCATGGGACGGATCGGATTTGCTCCGGGCGAAATCGGGAAGGTTCGTTCCCGGCTGGAACATACGGAGTTCGTCCGGCTGCATATGGTCTGTTCCCATCTGGCCACGGCGGACGAGCCCGAGAGCCGGGATTTCGTGCTCCATCAGGGCAATGTGTTCACCGGAATGTGTGACGAGCTGGCCGAAGGGGGCCTTGCCTTCAAGAGATGTCTGGCCAATTCCGCAGCCATCCAGGCCTATCCCGAACTTGCCTTTGACGCCCAGAGGCCCGGCATCACCCTGTACGGAAGTAACCCCTTTGCCGGAACCCGGTGGGAAGACAAGGCCGAAGGCCTGAGACCCGCCATGGAAGTGACCACCAGAATCATTGCCGTCCATGACCTGGCCAAGGGCGCACCCATCAGCTACGGCAGAACCTTTCACGCACCCCGGGACATGCGTGTCGCCATCGTCGGGGCGGGCTATGCGGACAACTATTCCCGCAGCCTGTCCAACAAGGCCGAAATGGCAGTCCACGGCCTACGGGTACCTATTGTCGGCAGGGTGTGCATGCAGATGACCGCCGTGGACATTTCCCGGGTCCCATCGGTTGCACCCGGCGACACGGCCTACCTTCTCGGCGGCCAGGGGGAAAACCCCGTCACCCCGGAAGACCGGGCCGGCTGGTGGGGGACTATACCCTACGAGGTATTTTGCCTGCTGGGGCAGAATGAGAGGGAATATACTGCAGGATGAAAGAAGGGAGGCGGGAGACAGGAGACGAAAGACGGGAGCGAAAAGGCAAAACAGAGGCAGAAGAGCCAAGAGATAAGACAGAGGCAGAAGAGGCTTGTCAGCAAGGTCAATAGGGTCAATAGGGTCAGCAGCCCCAGCACAGCGACAGCCGGGTGACCTTATTGACCCTGTTGACCGGATTGACGAAACTGCCCCAACTGCCCCAACTGCCCCAACTGCCCCAATGGCCCCAATGGCCCCAATGGCCCCAATGGCCCACTGCCCCACCGCCCCAATCGCCCCCGTTGTCGCAAAACCGGTCTCCCGTTCCCTGTTGGTAAATTCCATTGACATCACCCCCCAAAGAAAATAGAAACCCCTCTTTCCTTGCTCTTCCGGCGTTCATTTGTTCATGGGCGCGTGCGGGAAGGGCCAATAGACCGCAAGGAGGTTTATTCGATGTTGCAAAAGTATGAAACCCTGTTGCTGATGAGCCCTGAGCTGGGTTCCGAGGCACGGCAGGAACTCCTGGACAACGTGTCCGGGATCATCGATCGCGACGGGGGCAAGGTCCTGGTCGTGGACGATTGGGGGATTCGTGATCTCGCCTATCCGGTTCAGAAGGTCATGCGCGGCTACTACACCCGGTTGGAATTTGCTCTGCCCGGTGAAGCCGTCACCGAACTGGAACGGAACATCCGCATTGCCGACGGCATTTTCAAGTTCATGACCGTCAAGCTTGCCGACATCTATGAGCCGGAGGGAGAATAACATGGCCTTTAAACGTCGTTTCACACCCCGGAGAAAGTTCTGCCGTTTCTGCGAGAACAAGGATCTTCCCCTGGATTACAAGCATCCCGAGATCCTCAAGGATTTCATCACCGACCGTGGAAAGATCATTGCCCGGCGTATAACCGGCACATGTGCGAAGCATCAGCGGACACTGACCCGCGAGATCAAGAAGTCCCGTCAGATGGCCTTGTTGTATTATACTGCTACGCATAGTTCCGAAGTCAAGAAACGGACTATTTAGGAGAGTTGCCTTATGAAACTTATCTTGCGAGCAGATATCGATCATCTTGGAAGGCTTGGTGACCTGGTCACCGTCAAGCCCGGGTATGGCCGTAACTACCTCCTCCCTCAGGGACTTGCCATGCTGGCCAACAAGGCCAATATCAAGGCCTTTGAATTCGAGCGTAAACGGCTGCAGGAAAAAATGGACGCCATCCGTTTTGCCGCCCAGGAACTCGCCGACAAGCTGGCCGCTGCCAAGGTTGTCATTGACGTGCGTGTTGGTGAAGGCGGTAAGCTTTATGGTTCCGTCAGTTCCGTCAATATCGCCGAAGCCCTGGAAGCCATGGAAATCGAGGTGGACAAGCGGAAGATCGTGTTGGAAGATCCCATCCGCGCACTGGGCGATTACACTCTGGAAGTCAAACTGCATCCCGATGTCAAAGCGGAACTGAGCGTTGCTGTCGTACCGCACGGACACAAAGAAGATGAACCAGCACCCGAACAACCCGAATCAGAAGAACCCGCAGCTGAACCAGTTTCAGAAGAAGAATAGCGCCGGTTCTCCACATAACGCATCAAAGGGGTCGGCAGCAGGTCTGGAAAAGGTCTCTGCCGACCTTTTGCGTAAACTCCCCCCCCAGAACATGGAGGCCGAGCAGGCTGTTCTGGGCGGGGTTTTTTTGCGCAATGGCGTATTTCATTCCCTGGTGGACGTTCTCACCGAGGATGATTTCTATTCTCCCAACCACAGGATCATTTTTTCCGCGTTCCAGGACC
>CAYWJL010000113.1:0-1676 GCA_964458145.1 uncultured Desulfovibrionales bacterium
GGGCCCGATGAATCCGAAAATCTCACCCTCCTCCACGCTAAAGGTGACATCCTCAATTCCGCGGGCGTTCCCGTAATATTTCTGCAAATGGTTCATTTCGACGATGCTCATCCATTGCATCCCCTTTCCTGATCGGCCAGGGCATCCACATAGATATGACACACGCCTTTGTAGTGCTTGAGCACGGGCATGGTCGCGTCCTTGACCACAGCCCGGATCAGTCCTTCTCCGCCCCGGGGGATGACCACGTCGATGTACTCGTCGAGCCCCAGCATGGCCTGGACAGCTGCCCGGTCCGTAGTGGGAACGATCTGCACGGCATCACCCGGCAATCCGGCCTCTTCCATGGCCTGTGACAGGAGCGAACCAAGGGCCTGGTTGGAATGAAAGGCCTCGGAACCACCGCGGAGGATGACCGCGTTGCCGGCCCGAAGACAGAGAATGGCCGCATCGATGGTCACGTTGGGACGGGATTCATAAATGATGGCGATAACCCCCAGAGGAATACGCATACGACCCACCAGAAGACCGTTGGGCCGCTTGATCATGGACTCGATCTCCCCAACGGGATCCGAAAGCTTGGCCACGAACCGGCAGGCCTCGGCCATGGATTCGATGGTCGCATCGGTGAGCCGCAATCTGTCGATCCTGGCCGCATCCATACCCTTGGCAGTTGCCGCTTGGATATCCTTATCATTGGCTGCAAAAATTGCATCCCGATTCTCTTCAAGGAGCACGGCAAGTCCAAGAAGCGCTCTTTCCTTATCCGCACTGGCCACCTTGAGCAATTCCTGCCCGGCCCGCTTGGCCCGAGCCGCCATATCCCGAATCTGTTCAACCATATCCATAACCCCGTCACCTCCCGTTTCTCAAAATACATATCAATAGAGTACCAACCAATCTCCAAGCAACCGCTCTTCCTGCCTCCTGCCTCCTGCGCACTTTTTCCTGCGCACTGCGCCCTGCCTCCTGCGCACTTCTTCTTTTTCCATTATTGACAAATTTGTAGCATCATCCCTACCCCAAACCCCTTCCATTCTCAAGCTTCGCCGTTGCCCTCCGGGACTTCAGGAAGATTTTGACCTTTTTGCAAATAGTGCATACAAGGCACTTTCTTTGATCAGTTCACGATGATACAGGAGGAATCACTATCATGACCGACGAGCATAACAAGGAACATCACCGCGATATTCTTGAAGAAATCGAACAGGAGGCAGACCAGGATCTCCATCCTCTGCTTCAGAAGATTCTCGACAACCTCAAACCCATCGGAATCGGCATCGGGGCGATCATTCTGGTTGTGGGAGCCTATTCAGGATATACGACCTACGCCAAAATCCAGGATAAAAAACTCAACAATGCCCTTGGCGAGATTCTCATCGAGGAAGATACGGCCAAACGGATCACGTCCCTGAACCAATTCATCGAGGAGCATCCTTCGGCCATGCCCGTGGGAACGCTTATGGAAGTGGCCAATGCGGCCATGACCGGCAAAGATTACACCGAAGCTGCCTCGGCCTGGTCCAAGGTGGCTGACAAGACCGATGGCGATATCGAAGTTCTGGCCCTCATGGGTCAGGCACGGGCCTTGAGCCTGGATGGCAAGTACAAGGAGGCTCTGTCTGTTCTCGACACCGTCGACACCGAAGCTGCCAAGGATTTCGCCACCCCCCTGG
>CAYWJL010000113.1:1686-6552 GCA_964458145.1 uncultured Desulfovibrionales bacterium
TTCGGGCGAGCCGGGCCAGCCGCAGTTCTGGGCGAATTTCTCGGACTGGAACACGAGCCCCCGGCTGCCGGAGCCCACGTTCCAGTTCACCCCGCCGGCCGGCGCACGCCAGATCGCCTTTGCCGCCGAACAGGCACAGGACTGGACAAAGGCCCTGGCCGCCTACGAAGAGCTCAAGACCGCCGGAGCCGTGACCAATACGGGATTTCTGGACATGAAAATCGCCGATATCAAGGCGAAGATGAGTTAGGAAAGAACGGAGACGGGAGGCGGGAGAAGGGACAATCCGTCTCCTTTATGCATACCTATCCCCATACAGCTCCAGCACAATCGAACCTCAAACCATCCAAAGGCAAACCATCATGAGTCATCCCCTCTTGAGTACATCCCCCGACACGCGGATGCTTCTTCTCGGGAATGAAGCCATTGTCCGGGGTGCCCTGGAAGCGGGCGTCGGTTTCGTGTCCTGTTATCCGGGCACGCCTTCCTCGGAAGTTCCTGACACCTTTTTCCGGATTTCTCCCGAAGGCGAATTCGTCTTTGAATATTCGGCCAACGAAAAGGTCGCCATGGAGGTGGCCGGAGGCGCCGCCCTGGCCGGTGTGCCCACATTGGTGACCATGAAACATGTAGGGGTCAACGTGGCCGCCGATCCCATGATGACCCTGGCCTATATCGGCACACCCGGCGGGCTGGTCATTCTGAGCGCCGACGATCCGGGATGTCATTCCAGCCAGAACGAACAGGACAACCGCTATTATGCCCGACTTGCCGGAATTCCCTGTTTCGAACCGGCCACGGCCCAGGAATGCAAGGACATGACCCGTGAGGCCCTCATCATGTCGGCCAGATACGAACAGCCCATCATGATCCGCACCACCACCCGGGTGAACCACCTTCGCGGTCCCGTGGCCTTTGACGAGATGCCGGCGGCAAAGACCAGGGGACACATGGACAAGAATCCCATGCGCTTCGTTCCGGTTCCAGCTGTCTCCCGGGTCCGCCACAACGTGCTTCTGGAAAAACTCGGCGAATTCAAGGGCGAGGCCGAGACAAGCCGGTGGAACACGGAAAGCGGCAAGGGCAGGATCGGCGTGATCGCATCGGGCATCTGCCGGGCCTATGCCAACGATGTCATTGCCGAACACGACCTGACCGACTCCCTGCGGGTTCTCGAACTGGGCATGACCTATCCCCTGCCCGACGAACTCCTTCAGAATTTCCTCAAGAAGCTGGACACGGTGATCATCCTCGAGGAACTCGAGCCCATCGTGGAACAGCATGTGCGTTCCCTCATCCAGCAGCACCACCTTCAGGTCGACGTCACGGGCAAGGGACAGCACCTTCCCCTGCAGGGCGAATATTCCACGCTCATGGTCAGAAACGTTCTCTTGAGGACCCTGAACCACCCCCTTCCCGAGCACGTGCCCTGCGCGGTTCCGGAAAAGCTTCCCATGCGTCCGCCCAACCTGTGCGCCGGATGCTCCCACAGATCCACCTACTATGCGGTGCGCAAGGTTTTCGGCGACGAAGCCCTGTATTCCTCGGATATCGGATGCTACACCCTGGGCATCCTCCCTCCCCTCAAGGCTGCCGATTTTCTCCTGTGCATGGGCTCGTCCATTTCCACGGGGTGCGGAGCCGCCAGGGTTTCGGATCAGCCCGTGGTCGCCTTCATCGGAGACTCCACCTTTTTCCATTCCGGCATGACCGGCCTGGTCAATGCGGTCTACAACAACCATGACATCCTGATCGTGATCCTGGACAACCGGACCACGGCCATGACCGGCCATCAGCCCAACCCCGGCGTGGACAAGACCCAGATCGGGGACAACGCCCACAAGATCGACATCAAGGCCATTGTCAGAGGTTGCGGGGTGGAACATGTCGCCACGGTCAAATCCCTGAACCAGAAGGCTTTGGTCAAGACCCTCGAAGAGTACAAGGAGCTGTCCGGGGTGAGGGTGATCATCTCCCGCGAACCCTGCGAGATTTTCAAACGCAAGGTGCTCAGGTCCGCTTCCAAGCAGGTCGCGTATGTGGAGGAAGGATTCGAGAGCAGCGAAGACGTCCTCACCTGTCTGAACGAACTCGGATGTCCGGCCTTCTTCCTGAAGGAGGGCAAGGTGGGCATCGATCCCTTCCAGTGTTCGGGCTGCATGCTCTGTGTCCAGCTCAGCGACCACATCAAAGCACGAAAAAGGAGTCTTGCATGATGCCGAAGACCCGTATCTATCTCACCGGCGTGGGCGGACAGGGCACCCTGACCGCGACCAATCTGCTGGCCCAGATCGGCCTGGACAACGGCCTGGATGTGACGGCCGGCGAAATCCACGGCATGGCCCAACGCGGCGGCGTGGTTGCCTCCACCATCCTTTTCGGGGGCTACCAGAGCCCCAAGATCAGCCCGGGCGAGGCCGATATTCTTCTCGGTTTCGAACCCCTGGAGACCTACAGGGCGCTTTGTTTTCTCGCACCCAAAGGTGTGGCCGTCAGCAACAGCGAACCGGTCCTTCCCATAGGCGTGGCCCTGGGACGTGAAGCCTATCCGGACATGGACATGATCCGCAAGGCCACCGACGAACAGGCCCACACATCCTTTTTCCTGCCCTGCCTCTCCCTGGCCAAACAGGCAGGAACCCCGCAAGCCGCAAACATCGTCCTGCTCGGAGCCCTGTGTTCACTGGGGCTGATCCCCATCGATCTCGAACAGCTGCAGACGGGCATACGGGCCCATCTCAAACCCAAGATCGTGGATATCAACCTGCGGGCCGTGGAACTCGGCGCCTCGGCGGTCAAGGATCAAAGCTGACCGATCTCCACACCCTGCCTATCAGATGAACAACCAGTGAGAAAACCGGGAAACCGGTTTTCTCACTGTTCACAACCAACCAACCACAACCATGCCCACCACACCCCAGTCTCTGCTCGAAACGCTCAACCAGGTCATCGCCGATCTCGATCCATGTCAGCCCCTGCAGCCGACCCTGGAACGGGTACTGCTGAAAACGGCTGAATTGTCAGGATACAAACGGATCACTCTGGCCATTTTCGACCCCAAGACGGACACGCTCCGGTTCAGCATCACCCATGGACATACCAAGCCCGCCTCCTCGACCTATGCGCCGGGAGAGGGAATCACAGGCCATGTCCTGAGCACCGGGGAACCCATCGTGCTGGAGATCATGGCCGACGAACCCATGTTTCTCAATCGAGCAGGCGGCCGGAGCCAGGACGAGATGGCGTCTCTGTCCTTCATCAGCGTGCCGGTGATCACTTCGGGGGAGCAGGGCGAAATCATCGGGGTTCTGAGTGCGGATCTGCCCATGGAGGACCGGGAGCATCTGAACCCGCACAAGGATTTTCTCCAGGCCCTTGCACGGATCATCGCACGGCAGACTGCCTACCTTCAGGAATGCATGATCCTGAGCGACTCGCATGTGCTCAACCTGACCCGCGAATCCAATCAGGCGGAAAATCTGGCCAAAAACAGGATCGTGGCTTCTTCCAAGGCCATGAGCCAGGTCATGGGACAGATCATGCAGGTGGCTGACAGCAGGGCCACCGTGCTTCTGCGGGGTGAATCGGGAACGGGCAAGGAACTCCTGGCCGAGGCCATTCACAATATGAGCTCACGAAAGGAAGCCCCTTTTGTCAAACTCAATTGCGCGGCCCTGCCCTCGGAGCTCATCGAAAGCGAGCTCTTCGGGTACGAGCGGGGAGCCTTTACCGGGGCTGTGGGCAGCAAAAAGGGACGGTTCGAACTGGCCCATCGAGGAACCCTGTTTCTGGACGAAATCGGGGAACTCAGCGCCGAAGCCCAGGCCAAGCTGCTGCGAGCCATCCAGGAAGGGGAAATCCAGCGTCTCGGCAGCGAAAAATCCACCAGGATCGACGTGCGCATCGTCTGTGCCACCCACCAGCCTCTGGAGACCCTGATCGAGGAAAATCGTTTTCGGGAAGACCTCTACTATCGCATCAATGTCTTCCCCATCTTCATCCCCTCCCTTCGGGAACGCAGACAGGACATCCTCCCGCTGGCCGAACACTTTCTGACTCTCTTTTCCGAGGAATACGGCAAAAACATCAAGCGCATCTCCACGCCGGCCATCGACCTGCTGACCCAGTACCACTGGCCGGGAAACGTACGCGAACTGCGCAACTGCATCGAACGGGCCACCCTTCTCTGCATGGACGAGGCCATCCGCACCTACCACCTCCCCCCCACCCTGCAGACCGCCGAGAGTTCCGCCACGGACACCGAGCTTTCCTTTGGCGAAGCCGTGGCCCGGTTCGAACAGGAACTTCTCGTGGAGGCCCTGAAAAAAACCCAGGGCAACATGCTCGAGGCTGCCAGGGAACTGCGTTCGAGCTACCGGGTGGTCAACTACAAGATCAAGAAGTACGGTATCAATCCCAAGAAATACACTCCCCACAAATAAGCCGAGACCCGCATTCGAAACAGGGAATGTCCAGAGTCACCTGTTTCGAATGCGGGTCGGTAGGGGCACCCCTTGCGGGTGCCCTTTCACGGCGATGTCGTAGAGATGCTCCTCAGCACCAAAAAGGGCACCCGCAAGGGGTGCCCCTACAAGGTTGATCACCTTGAAAATGTACGCGAATCATCAACGATCACATATTTCTGTCCTCTCCCACCAGATTTTCCAGGGTCGTTCTGAGTCCGTCCAGCGAAATCGGTGGCGGGATCACGGCCACGATGCGATCGGCGAATTCGCGTACCAGCGAAGTGCTCCCGTACCCACCCAGGACCACAAGAGGAAGCCCCGGCAGATCCAGGAGAGCTTCGCGTATCCTCTCCTCGGGCCGATCCACATTGACGACACAAAGACCGGGACTGTCCTTGAT
>CAYWJL010000114.1:0-6534 GCA_964458145.1 uncultured Desulfovibrionales bacterium
CCCGTAGTGCAAGGGAGTTGCATGCGCATCAAGATCCCGGCCTTCGCCGGGATGACGATCCTTGGTGTCGCCTGGTTTGTCTGTTTGTTGTGCGTTGTTTTCTGTCCTTTCTTCCAAAGTGATTGCCGAAGGTTTCCGGATGATTTCGAGCGGTACTGATTGCTGACGCGGCCCCGAGCGTATCCTGACCAGAACTTCCCGGGCCGCCTCCTTGTCGATGGGACGGTTGCCTGACCCGCATTTGGGTGAGTGCACGCAGGCCGGGCATCCCGTCTCGCAGGGACAGGATTCGATGACCTGCAGGGTCCTCTCGAGCAGTTCCTGCCCGCGAGTGAAGGCCTGGCTGCAGAGCCCCGCACCTCCCGGGGTGCCGTCGTAGATGAACACCGCCGCCTGGTTGGTCTGGGGATGCAGGGGAATGGAGATGCCTCCCAGGTCGTTGCGGTCCGTGAGAACCAGCAGGGGCAGGATACCGATGGCCGCGTGTTCGCAGGCATGGATGCCGCCCATGAAATGGAGATTGTCCCGTTCCATGGATTGTCTGACAGGTTCGGGAATATCGAACCAGATGCCCTCTGTCTCAAAGACCAGGGGAGGAAGGTCCAGAGGAACGACCCCCAGGAATTTGCCGCTGTTGGACTTTTTTTCGTACTCCGTGACCTGCTCGGTGATCCTGAGCCGCCCCAGGGAGAGGGTGGTGGACCAGAGGGATTTCTGCTGCACCACTTCGCGGATTTCCGTTGTCTTGGATGTCCGGGGGCGGGTATAATAGCCCACCTTGCGGGGCGTTGCAAAGGCCGTTGATGTCTCCGGATCCAGGGACTCGATCACATAGGTTCTGGTGGTGTGCAGATAGACCGCGCCGGGATGGGTTTCGTGAAAGGCCCGCATCCTGTCGATCTTGCCCATGACCTCGCCGGTCCGGGTGTCCACAATGGAGAATCCCTGCCCCGATCCCCGAAGGTTGACCTCGCGTTGCGGATATGTGCGCGAAGAAAACCAGGTGGCACCATCTTCCGAGCGCAGCAGCCTGCCTGTGCCTTCCAGCCGCATCATTGTTTCCCGGACCATTTCGGGTTGGGCAAAGGGTTCGTTCCCGTCAATGGGCATGTCCGCTGCCGCGCAGGTGATGTGGGATTGCATGATGAACGGGTTGTAGGGATTGATCACCGCTGCCTCGGGAGGCATGGCGAAGAATTCCTCGGGATGGCGCATGAAGTACTGGTCCATGGCGTCCTCGTGGCCGATCATGATGACCGCGGATTTTTTTCCTGCCCGTCCGACCCGTCCGGCCCGCTGCCAGGTGGCCATGATGGATCCGGGATATCCCATGAGGATGCACAGATCCAGGGCGCCGATGTCGATGCCCAGTTCCAGGGCGCTGGTGCTCACCACAGCCAGGAGCTTGCCGCTGACCAGGTCGGCCTCGATGGCCCTGCGTTCCTCGGGCAGATACCCGGCACGGTAGGGGCTGATCCGTTTGCCGAGCGCTCCGGCCTTGCTCGCGGCCCATACGGAAATGAGTTCGGCCATCTTTCTGGATTGGGTGAAGACCAGGGTTCTGAGTTTGCGGGCAAGGGCCGCCTGCAGGAGCACGATGGCCGTATTGGATGCCCCGGCGCTCTGACCGTCGAGAAAGACAAAATGACGTTTGGAAGCCGGGCCTCCGCTTTTGTCCACGACCTCCACATCCAGTCCGGTCAGGGTCGACGCCAGTTCGCCCGGATTGGCAATGGTGGCCGAGGAAAAGATGAATGTCGGCTGTTTTCCGTACGCCGCACAGATCCGGATGAGCCGCCTGAAAACCCAGGCCATGTGGGATCCCATGACCCCGCGGTAAGTATGCACCTCGTCCACGATGACGAAATCCAGGTTTTTGAAAAAACTTTGCCAGTTGCCGTGGTAGGGAAGAATGCCTAGATGGAGCATATCCGGGTTGGTCACCAGCACACCGGGTGGGTTGTTTCTGATTTTTGTCCGGTGCCAGGAGGTGGTGTCTCCGTCGTAGATGGCGGCCAGAGGGGCGGGAAGTCCCATGAGATGGCCGGCCAGAGAATGCAGATTTTTGAGCTGGTCCTGGGCCAGGGCCTTGAGAGGGAAAAGAAAGAGCGCCCTGGAGTTCGGATTTTTCAGCAGGCTGTCCAGAACCGGCAGGGCATAGATGAGGGTCTTGCCGCTTGCCGTGGGTGTGGCCACCACGCAATGCCGGCCCGAACGCACGAGATCTGTGGCCAGTGCCTGGTGGGAGTACAGCCGCTCCATGCCCAGGGTTGCGAGCATGGTCGTGATCTGCGGGTTCCAGGGTCGGTCGGGGTCGGCATGGATGGCGTCTTTTTCCGGCAATATGGCATGATGAACCAGATCCGTGGCCAGGGCCGGGTAGTTCTTGAGTCTGGAAATATAATCGTCGATCATCGATGGCAACCTGGAGGCAGGGGGGATAAATTGTTCATGGTGCATTGCGCTGTGCATCAGTTTCATGTACGCGTTGAGACAGGGTGACCTTTTTCTGTTCGGTCTCAATGAAATGCCAAACCATGCCCTTGTCAATCATTGCTGCATAGGAACCATTCAATCCCTTAACCAAGGAGGTTGCCATGTCCGACAAGAAATATCGCATCAAAACGGCCTGTCCCCAGTGCGGCTGCAGTGCTGCGGCCGTCATGACCGAGGAAGAGATCCGGGAGCGCTATGGGGATGCCCCGAACATCCATATGACCTGTGATGCCTGCAGAGCCGAATACGAAGCCCCCATGACCGAGGCCTGTCCCGAATGGGATGAGGCGTGCAAGATGGCTGGGAAGGATAAAGGATAAAAAAATATATGATACATGATCGTAGGGGCAGGCCCCCGTGCCTGCCCTTTTGAGGGAGGAAGGAGACGAAATCACACCAAGGGCGATTTACAACAACTCTGGGAGAAAAAAATATGAAACAATGGTTTGTTCTACTCTGCATGCTCCTCTGCGTTGCGCCGGCCTTTGCCGGAGGTGAGCTTCAGGTCGGTCAGGATTTTCCAGGGCTTCTTCTGCCCCGTCCGGCCGAGCAGGTATCCGCCGATTATCTCGGACTCGGTGCCGACACCAAGGAATTCGGCATCGCAGATATCAAGGCGGATCTGGTGGTGGTGGAATTTTTCAGCATGTACTGTCCTCATTGTCAGCACGAGGCCCCCATGCTGAACGATGTTCATGATCGTATCGGCGAACAGGGCCTGGGTTCACAGGTCAAGATGATCGGTATCGGTATCGGTAATTCACCGTACGAGGTGAGTATCTTCAAGGAAAAATTCGAGATAGACTTTCCGCTTTTTGCGGATGAAGATTATCTCTGGCATGGGGAGGTCGGTCAGGTGGGTACCCCCTATTTCGTATTCGTCCGTCTGGGCAAGGGCTTGCCCAAGGTGGTCTTCACGCACCTCGGACGGGTGGACAGTGCCTCATGGTTCATGAAAAAGATCAAGAAAAACTTATAGATTTGAACCAATCTCTTGGGGGCACAAGAAGACTGGTACGGAGGAACGATCATGAGACGTTGTGTCTGTCTGTTTTTTCTGATTGTGATGGTCGGAGCCGGCCCGCTGTGGGCCTCTCAATACACCAAACATCCGGTGTACAAGCCCGGAAGACTCAAACCCCTGGATAGCGTTCTCAAGGTTGAAACAGGGCAGATGGCACCTGATTTCACGCTTCCGGCCATCGATGGTTCCCGGGTTACCCTGAGCGATTACCGGGGCAGGAAGAATGTGATGATCTCTTTTGTGCCTGCCGCGTTCACACCTGTATGTTCGGATCAGTGGCCGGGATATGATCTCATCAGGGACGTGTTCGAGAGTCACAATACGGTTCTTCTCGGCATCAGCACGGACAATGTTCCCAGTCTCTTCGCCTGGACCGAGGCCATGGGGGGATTGTGGTTTCCCGTGCTCTCGGATTTCTGGCCTCATGGTGCCGTGGCAAGCCGGTATGGGGTGCTCAGGTCGGACGGAACCACGGAACGGGCCATCTTCATCATCGATACCAAGGGGATCATTCGGTATATCGATGTGCATGACATCAACTTCCGGCCCAAACTCAAGCCGATCATTGAAACCCTGAAAACGTTGAAGTGATCCGGGGCTGTCCTGCCTTCAACTGCCCACTTCCCTACGAAGAATATGTTGCATGCCCGGAAGGTACCTTGAAACGTTCGGACCGGCACACTATGCCATTCGGACATACAAATGTGAGGAACACTGGATTGATACGCTCATTGATTACCATGGTTCTGGTCGTTGGCTGGCTCGGATGGGGTGTTCCCGACACGGTTCGGGCCGAGTACAAGGGAGCATTGTCGGGTGACCAGTTCGTGAATCTGGTCACCGATGCCTCGTCACGGGTGGTTGTCGTCAATTTCTGGGCCACCTGGTGCGGCCCCTGCCGTCAGGAGTTTCCCGCCCTGATGTCGCTTCGCAACCAATACGATGACAAGGATCTTCTGCTCATGGGGATCTCTCTTGATTACAATGCGGGTGCGGTGAAATTTTTTACCGAGCGGGTCGGATTCAACTACCCCATTTATCTGGATGGGGGCGAGATTGCCGCCGCCTTCAAGGTGACAGCCATACCCCGGTTGCTTGTTTTTGCCGGCGGCAAGCTGCAGTCCAGTCATGTGGGCTATATGCCCGGAGCCACCCTCGACAAGTTGATCAAGTCCCTTCTGGACGCTGCAGCAAAGGGGGAGAAATCATGAAAACATACAGCAACGTTTTCGGGGTGATCGCAGGGCTTGTGCTGATTTTGATCCCGGTTTTCTGCCTGGCCCAGATCATGGACGAGGTGAACACTCCCTTTCAGATTTGTTGCGTGAGCAAACAGGCCGATGCCGAGGAACTGGCACGCAGTCTTGCTTCGACCATTCCCGGGCTGCAGACTCGGGTCGAAAAGGAGGGGTGTCAGGATTCCCTTGGCAATGATGTGTCCTATTATGCCCTGTATGTGTGGCATGCGGACATGACCGCCGAAGCCATCTGTCTCGAATTGGGAAAAAAAGAGTGTTCCCGCTGTCAGAGGCAGGTTATGGATGTGTGTCCGGAAAGCGGTGAAGCCGCGAATGCAACCGGAGAGTAGGCAGCCAATACGGGATCCGGTGCCTGGTGGGATGGTCAGGAATGGTTCGGCTGTCCCTTGGAGCGTCTCGGCACGAGCCTGGGTTGCTCGAGTCCCTTGATCTCGAAGGAGATCGCGTCGAATTTGCACGCCTGGTAGCATTTGAGACATCTGATGCATTCCAGGCTGTTGGGGGTCTCGTAGAATCTGACCCCCATGGGACAGACGGTTTCGCAGGCCTTGCAATGGGTACAGGCTTCCTTGTCCCAGCGCATGGTGAAGAGGCTGACCTTGTTGAACAGGGAATAGATGGCCCCCAGAGGGCATAATGTCCGGCAGAAAGGCCGGCTCGTCATGACCATCCAGATCAGCAGCAGGATCAGGATGGTCAATTTGTTGAAAAACAGGCCCCCGACCAGCTCCCGCAGGTCCGGGCGCAGGAAGAGAAGGGGGATGCCCGCTTCCAGGGTACCGGCCGGGCAGATGTATTTGCAGAACCAGGTGGACCCGAACCCGAAGTCATCCACGACCACAAGGGGCAGGATGATGACGAACAGGGCCAGAACCACATATTTCAGCCATGTCAGTGGCTTCCAGATCCCGAATTTCGGTGAAGGGATCTTGTGCATGAGATCCTGGAAGAATCCGAACGGACAGAGCCACCCGCACGGCATCCTCCCCACCAGACTCCCGATGATCCCCAGAAATCCGATGACGTAGAACCCGAACCGGTACTGCCCGCTGGCCAGTGTCAGCCGGATGGAGGCCAGAAAGTTCTGGATCGCGCCGATGGGACACCCGCCCACAGCAGCCGGACAGGACCAGCAATTGAGCCCGGGAACGCACACGGATTTGAGCTTGCCCGTATAGATGCCGAATGCGCCGAAGGGGAAGAGCCAGTAGGCATTGGTGATGAACGTGGCCAGGATCTGAACGATGCGTCTGGTCATGGTCTCACCCGATCCCTATGCAGCTCAGGCAGATGGCCACGCCCTTTTCAAAGACGCCGTCCACATCCCCGAGGTTGATGCCGAGAACGAACAGGGCCAGGAACAGGAGCAAAATGAGGTAGGATATGAGGGTGGATCGATTGGGCATGGGAGGGCCTTTGGGGATTTTAGAAATTTAAGAGATTTAAGAAATTTAAGAGATTTAAGAAATTTAAGAGATTTAAGAAATTTGGAAAATGTGAGAGGGTTGAGAGATTTTGGAACGTTGAGATGGTTCAGCATCCCCAGACAGTGATT
This sequence comes from uncultured Desulfovibrionales bacterium, assembly GCA_964458145.1. Lineage (GTDB taxonomy): Bacteria > Desulfobacterota > Desulfovibrionia > Desulfovibrionales > Desulfomicrobiaceae > Desulfoplanes. The sequence goes on from CAYWJL010000114.1 coordinate 6,335, forward strand.
TTCCGGTCGTCCCATGTGGTTGTGGAGTGGTGGATTTTCTCGTCCCAGGAAACATCGGGCCTGCGATCGAAAATCACCAGGTGGGCTTCCTCGGCTCCCACTGTATCTGCGTACCCTGCTGTTTGCTCCAGGGCATTGGGAAGCATGGTTTCGAGCTTGCCGCGTTGCAGTTTCAACTCGATGACAATTTTTTGCATCGG
>CAYWJL010000115.1:0-6532 GCA_964458145.1 uncultured Desulfovibrionales bacterium
CCTCGGGCATTGTATGTCGAACAAGCAGCTGCCCCGTCGAACAAGATCCCGGATCGAGTCCGGGATGACGATCAAAGAGAACCCGCGTCTTTTGAGGTAGTTCTGAATAGTCACGCTTTTTTTCCTGAGCCTTGTATATAGCCGGTTCCGTGAATCATCCGGGATTTTTTCCTATGCTTTTGGATACGCCTGTGCTACGGGATTCAGCTCTTGAATCGATAGCTCTTCCGGTCAAATCCCTAACAACCACCCTGCCCGTATCATGTCTGAAATATTCTCATCCAGCTCACTGCGCGTCCTTTGCTCCGCCTTCCTCGTTTTCTGCTTCCTGCCCATGGCCTCTGTGGCTGCATCCACGCCCGAGGAAGACGTCGCCTGGACGCTTCAGGCCGACTCCGTCCATACCCTGGATGAGGGCGAACTAACCGAGGCTCGTGGCAATGTTCTGCTTTTTCAAGAGGACAACTATCTCCAGGCCGACTATGCCAAATACTACAAATCGACCGGCTGGCTCTATCTCGAGGGACACATCAAGGCCAAGTGGGACGGGGACTATCTGGAAGCCGACACGGCCGAATTCGACCTGAACAATCGTGTGGGCTGGCTCACCAACGGCCAGGTGTTCATCGAGGCCAACCATGTGTATGTCAAAGGGGAAAAGATTCGCAAAACCGGGGACAACACCTACACATTCAACCAGGCAACCGTGACCTCCTGCGATGGAAACCGGCCGGCATGGTCCCTGAAAACCAGCTCGGGCGACGTGACCATCGAGGGCTACGCACGCCTCTGGAACCCCAGACTCCAGATCAAGGGGCAACCTGTTCTCTACTCACCCTATCTGGTCGTGCCCGTGAAGACAAAACGCCAGAGCGGGTTTCTGCTTCCGGATCTGGAAATCAGCAAGCAGTTGGGTGCCCACATCAATCTCCCTTACTACCAGGTCATTGACGAGGAAACAGATCTGACCCTGTACGAAAATTTCATGAGCAAACGGGGCCTCATGCAGGGCGTGGAATTCCGCTCCACCCCGGATCTGGACACCAAGACCCTGGTCCGCTTCGACTGGCTGAAGGATCGCCAGGACTATGAGGACGGCGAATACACCTCGGATGACTGGCAGCGACCCCATGACGACCGGTACTGGCTGCGCGGCAAATTCGACGGGTATCTCTTCTCCCCCCAGTGGACGACCAAGATCGATATGGATATCGTTTCCGACTACCAGTATCTGCGCGAATTCGATGACGGGCTCAGCGGTTTCGAGCGAAGCAGGAACGATTTCACGGAAGAATTCGGCCGGGACATCGATGACAATGACGATTCCCTGCGGGAAAACATTCTTGCTGTTCGCCGCGCCTGGTCCGATATGGGCCTGGAACTCCGCCTGGAATACACCCAGAACCTGGCCTATTTCAATGACAGCACGGACGATGACCCGGCAATGAACCCGACCCTGCAACGACTCCCCGAGATCAATTTCAACGTGTACAAACACCAGCTGGCCTCGACCATGTTCGAGTGGCAGGCGACCGCCCAGTACACCTATTTCTGGCGTGAGTACGGCACAAAGGGATCCAGATTGGATGTCCACCCGAAAATCAGTCTGCCCCTGCAATCCGGATACGGAACCATCATCCCCAAGGTGGGCTGGCGCGAAACCCTGTATGCGGTGGATCGATTCGAGAACGCCGATTCCACGATTGATACCGACAACAAATACCCTCTGCGCGGCATCCCTGACGCATCCCTGGAGATGACCACCACGCTGTTCAGGGTCTATGGTTTCCAGCCCGCACCGGCTATCGACAAGAACAATCTGGGCGCATCCTCCTGGACCAAAATCAAGCATACCCTCACCCCGGATATCGAGTATGCATGGATTCCCAACACCCTGCAGGATCAGCAAAAAAATCCCCAGTTCGACAGCGACGACGCCATCTATCCCGAGAGCAATCTCACCTATTCATTGACCAATCTCCTGACCCGCAAGCGGCTGACCGTGATCAACGATCCCGCCACCCAGGGCAACTCGACGACCACCAGGGCCGACTACCTGGATTTTTTCCGCGTCAAGCTGGAACAGAGCTATGATTTTCGCGAGGCCCAGCGGACCGAGGACACGAGCCTCTATCCCAACCGCCCCTTTTCCGACATCGAGGCGGAGCTGACCATCTACCCCGAAAAATATCTCAGCCTGACCTCCGCCTCCTGGTACTCACCGTATCTCAACCGCATCACCGAGCACGAACACACGGCCCGGGTCTTTCTCGACGACCTGGCAAGCGCGTACTGCGGCCTGGATTTCGTGGACCGGGAACAGGAATACACGTACAAGACAAACTACCTGGGTGCAGGCGACCGCTCCCGCATCCTGACCCTGGGCGGCGATGTGACCCTGCCCAAAAACTGGTTCCTGGCCGTGGATTACAAGGCCGATCTCGAAGACGGCAAGGATCTCGACCGCAAAATGACCCTGACGTACAAGCACCAGTGCTTCACCTTTGAGTGCTTCTTCTCCAAAACGGATACGGACGAGAAGGTTGCCTTCATGATCACTCTCTACAACCTGGGAAGCATGGGAGGATGAGCGTGAAAACCTCCATCCGCATCCTGCCCCCTGAACTGCAAAGCCAGATCGCGGCGGGCGAAGTGCTCGAGCGGCCGGCCAGCGCGGTCAAGGAACTGGTGGAGAACAGCCTCGACGCCGGAGCCACGGCCATTGACGTGGAAATCGACAGAGGCGGTCAGGAACGCATTCTGGTTCAGGACAATGGACAGGGAATCGCAGAAGAAGAGCTTCCTCTGGCCCTGACCCGCCACGCCACGAGCAAGATCGATTCCATGGATGACCTGCTCACCATTTCCAGTTTCGGATTCCGGGGTGAAGCCCTGGCGTCCATAGCCTCGGTGTCCCGCACCCTGATCACCACCATTCTCCAGGGAGCCGACCAAGGGGCCCAGGCAGAAGTGGTCCACGGCAGGATGGGTGAAATCCGCCCGGCCGCCATTGCCCGGGGGACACGCATCGAGGTCAGGGATCTCTTTGCCAATGTCCCGGTCCGTCTCAAATTTCTCAAGACAACGGCAACCGAGGCCAAACGGTGCCAGGAAGCCCTGGCCCACATGGCCCTGGCCCATCTGGACGCCTCCCTCTCACTGACCCATAACGGCCGCGAGATCTTCCGGTTCATGGCCGGAGAAACCCTCGAGGACCGGTTGCAACGCATCTGGCCCCCGAGCCTGATGCAGGGACTTTCACGTATCGAGCACGAACGGGACGGCATGCGGATAACCGGTCTGGTGGGCACCCCGGCCCAGGCCCAGGCACGCGGCGACAGGATCATCTTCTACGTGAACGGCCGCCCGGTGAAGGACAAACTTCTGCTGCGGGCACTCAGGCAGGGGTACAAGGGCACCCTGCTTTCCAAGGAATATCCTCAGGCCGTTCTCTTCGTGGAACTCCCCACCGGGGAGGTGGATGTCAATGTCCATCCGGCCAAGACCGAGGTGAGATTCATGGACGAACGGGCGGTCTTTTCCCTGGTCCAGGGAGCTGTTCGTCGGGGACTCGAAGCCGTCCTGCTTCCCACCGACAGCCGGCCCGTTCCAACCCAAAAGAGCACCCTTGAAAAACCGGTGGGCTTGGCCATACCATCTGCGCCCGGAGAAAGCGACCGATCGGCCGAACAGCCATGGGACAACGCATATGCTCCCACGCATTCAGACACGGACAATCGTCCCAAATTCTCTTCCCTGCGTGAGGCTGAACGACTTTTCAGCAGCGAGCACACACAGCCGACCAAACCCGAACCTGATGGTTCCGATCCGCTATTCTCTGCTGCCCGAACACATCCTTCTCCCGATCATGACGCGGTCTCAGTCACTCCGGCTCCCGAGCGCCAGTTTTCCAAGCCTGAACCGTCCTCGAACGACTATGCCTATCTGGGTCAGTTCGACCGGACCTATCTTATCCTGAGCAAGGGGGACACCCTCATGCTCATGGACCAGCACGCGGCCCACGAACGGGTTCTCTACCACGCCTTTTCCTCGGCCGGAAACCAGGGAGAACACCAGCGTCTGGCCATTCCCCTGGAAATGTCCCTGCATCCTTCGGAAATGGACGTTCTGGACAGGATCTGGGGGGATCTGGCACAACTCGGATTCACCCTGGATCGCCCCGAACCCGCCACCTTGCTCATCCGGGCCATCCCCACGAGCCTTGAAACCGGCGAGGCCATGAACTACCTGCGCGCAGTGCTGGCCGAACAGTCAAAAGACATGGATTCCCTGTGGACGACCCTGGCCTGCAAGAGCGCCATCAAAGCCGGCCACGTGCTGGCCTATGACGAAGCCATGAGCCTGGTGCAGGCCTGGTCGGAATGTCCGGACAACCGGTATTGCCCCCACGGCCGCCCGGTCATCCTCACCTGGACGGTGAAGGAACTGGAGAAACGGTTCAAACGAAAGCCCTGATTGCTGCCTGACGATTTCTCTCACCACCCGTACGGGCACGGCGCTCCGTGCCCCTTTGACCGATCCCCGGGAGCTGCAACAAACACACGAACCCGCCCCCGATCAATCCACCACACGATACCAAGACACACCACCATAAAGGAGAACCACGAATGAACATTCTACTCGTCGGCTCAGGAGGCAGGGAACACGCCCTGGCCTGGAAGATCAAGCAGAGTCCCCTGGTGACCGCATTGTATATAGCACCCGGTAACGGCGGTACCGCCCTTGAAGGCGAAAACGTCAACATCGCTCCGGACGACATCCCGGCATTGGTGCGTTTTGCCGTTGACAAATCCATCGACCTGGTCGTGGCCGGCCCGGAGCTTCCTCTGGTCCTGGGCCTCAAGAACGCCCTGGACGAAAAAAAGATCCCCTGCTTTGGCCCCGGCGCCTACGCTGCCCAGCTCGAAGGCTCCAAGGGATTTGCCAAGTCCGTGATGCAGGAGGCCGAGGTACCCACGGCAGATTTCGCGGTGTTCGACGATGTCACCATGGCCAGGGACTATCTGAAAAAACAGACCATGCCGGTAGTCATCAAGGCCGACGGCCTGGCTGCGGGCAAGGGTGTCGTCATTGTGAACGAGCTGGAAGAAGGTCTGGCTACCCTGGAAGAAATGATGGAAGATCAGGTCTTTGGCAGTGCGGGCACCCGGGTGGTCATCGAAGAGGCCCTGCAGGGAGAAGAAGCATCCTTTCTGGCCTTCTGCGACGGCCGAACGGTTGTGGCCCTGCCCTCGTCCCAGGACCACAAGCGCATCGGGGAAGGGGACACCGGTCCCAACACCGGCGGCATGGGCGCCTACAGCCCGGCTCCCATCCTGCCCCGCAAGGATTATGAGGCCACCAGCGATCTGGTCATCAAACCCATCATCCAGCACCTGGACGCCATGGACCATCCCTTCAAGGGAATCCTGTATGCAGGTCTCATGTATACGGACAAGGGCCCGTACGTTCTGGAGTACAACGTCAGATTCGGTGATCCCGAATGCCAGCCCCTTCTGGCCCGTCTGGATACGGACATCGTGGAGATCATGCTTGCCTGCGTGGAAGGTCGACTGGACACAATCGACATCGCCATCAAACCCGAAAGCAGCCTCTGCGTGGTCCTGGCGGCCGACGGCTACCCGGGCAGCTATGCAAAAGGCATGGAGATCACCGGGATCGACGATGCCGATGCCATCCCGGGCGTCAAGGTCTTCCAGGCCGGAACCAGGCTCGAAGACGGCAGAACCCTGTCCAGCGGCGGCCGAGTCCTCGGAGTGACCGCCCTTGGCAAGGATCTGGCCGAAGCCAAGGCCAAAGCCTATCAGGCCGTGGACAAGATCGCCTTTGACGGCAAATACTTTCGCAGAGATATCGGCGACAAGGGATTGTCCCGAGCTTGATACGTCAACACCCGGACACGAACCACACCGGACGGATACACGTCCAAGGAGGAACCATGCCCCAGGTAGCCATTTTCATGGGCAGCATTTCGGATGAGGAAAAGGTCCGTCCATGCGCGGACATTCTGGACAAACTCGGCATCGACCATTTTCTGACCGTCACCTCGGCCCACAGGACCCCGGAACGGACAGCCCGACTGATACGGGAAATGGAGGACCAGGGGTGTCAGGTGTTCATCTGCGCAGCAGGCCTGGCCGCTCATCTGGCCGGTGCCGTGGCCGCCACAACGAGCAAGCCTGTTCTGGGAATCCCCATCACCGGCTCTCCCCTGGGAGGTTGGGACGCCCTGCTTGCAACGGTCCAGATGCCCCCGGGGTTCCCCGTGGGCACCCTGGCCCTGGACAAAGTAGGGGCCAAGAACGCGGCCTGGCTGGCCGCCCAGATCATCGCCCTGAACGACCCGGATCTGGCCAAAAAAATCGAACAGGAACGGGCCGCCATGCGCGACGACGTTGAAAAGGCCGCCCAGAGCCTGCAATAAGCAAAACCCCCTTGGAAAAAGTCTCCAAGGGGGTTTTCTTTTTGGTGTGTTATAGGTCCTATAGGACGTATAGGACCTATCTTTTAC
>CAYWJL010000116.1:0-6495 GCA_964458145.1 uncultured Desulfovibrionales bacterium
TTCATGCAGAGCCATTTTTCCTCCTAAATATCGTTATAAGACAATCAGGAGCGTGCCGATTCTACAAAAAACGATTTCGCCTACTGCTCACGTTTCCATTCGGGTTTTTTCAGGGCATTGATCACGAGAGGCAGTCCGGTGAACACAACCAGTCCGACAGCCACCAGCCCTACATAGAGCGCGGGATTTCCAACGGGCAGATTGTCCGGCGGGAAGAAACCGACAACCAGGGAAAAGACGACCCCCAGCAGTCCGATGCCGGCCACGAAACACATCCCGAAAATTCCTCCGGGAACCTTGTAGGAACGGGGAAGATCCGGTCTGGTTATGCGCAATTTGATGGCCGCAGCGTACATAAGGATGTACATGACCAGATAGAGGGTGATGGTCATGGCTGAAAGCAGAAAAAAGGCCACGCTCACATTTTTCATGACGAAATAGAGTGAGGCCAGCAGGGTGACGATACAGCCCTGAAGGAGCAGGATATTGATCTGCATGCCGTTTTTGTTGGTCTTGGCCATGAAGGGAGGTATTTCCCCCTGCTTGGCGGTCTCGAGCAGTCCACGGCTCGGTCCGCTGATCCAGGACATGACTCCGCCGATGGCACCGAAGGCAGTGAGAAAACCGAGCAAGGGCGTCAGGAAACCGATACCGAACTTGTCGAGCAGACTCTTGAAGGCCTGCATGATCCCGGCCGTCAGACTGATCTCATCGGCCGGAAGAACCGTGGCCACGGCCAATGATCCGAGGGTGAAGAGCACGAACACGATGGCCATGGCCAGGAACATGCTGGCCGGAAACTGACTGGCCGGTTTTTCCAGCTCGTTGGCGTGCACGGCATGCACCTCGACACCGGCAAAGAGCAGGACGATGCCGGCCAGAAAGGCGATGCTTCCAAGACCGGTTATGTGCGGAAAAAAGTGGGCGTGGGCCAGGACATGTTCTCCCTTTGCAACCCCAGCCCCGGTGACATCGAGAAAACAGATGGGATTACCCTGATCGATCCAGAGCAGGGCGAGTACGATGATGAAAAGTCCCGGCAGGACCGTTCCCAGCAGCACACCGAATTTGGTCAGCGAACTGACAAATCCGGTACCCTTCAGAGTGACCCAGGTGGCAGCCCAATAAACGATCAGGATCACGGTCCCGTTGTAGAAACCGCTCTCGGCAAGGGCAGGATTCAAAAAGAGATACGCCAATGCACCCGCGGCAAAGGCCAGGGTCGTCGGATACCACACAACGTTCTGGATCCACTGGAGCCAGATGGCCGTGAATCCCCACCTGGAACCGAATGCCTCCTTGACCCAGGCATACACCCCGCCGCCCTTGTCGCTGAAAGCGCCGCCCAGTTCCGCCGCAACCAGAGAGGCCGGCAACAGGAACATGATAACGGCAAACAGGATGTAAAAAATCATGGACAGCCCTTCCTTGGCCATCATGGGCAGACCGCGCAGACTGGTCACCACAGCGGCCACGGTCATCAGACTCAAGGTCAGCACGGAAATGTGCTTTTTGGTCGGCTTACTCATCGCTTGATTCTCCCCCCGGTTGAAGTTTGTTGCGGTCGATATCGAGGCATACAAGCCTGTCTTGCACGAGCCCCAAACTGCTGGCGCACCACCATCCATCGGATCTATCCGGACATAATCAGACAATGTGTCTATCCGATTTCGATTGCCCTTCAAATCCCTGACAAACTAACATTAATTCATTTCCGTGGTCAATGGGCAGCTCACAGCGAGGCACGGCAAATGTGTTCTTGTACAAGTACCTGGAAGAGAGTGGCTGGAAGAGAGTGGCCGGCTTGCCCTGTTCCGGGCGGTCAGACTGTCTGACCGAGCCGGGCGGCTCCGAGAGAATTGCTATCCTACCACCCGCAATCGCCTTCCAAGCCCGATGCCCTCGGTGGAAACCCGAGCGACATACGGCAGCATCTCAACACCGGCCGTCACCGCCTCGTGAAAAAGCCGCGCAAACTCCGGATCGATGAAGTCCGCCGGACCGAAGCACTCGCCATCGGGACGCTGCACAAGATAGAAGCACCCCACCCGGGCCCCCTGTGCGGCCAGACGAATGAGTTCACCCAGATGTTTTTGTCCCCGAACAGTGACCGCATCCGGAAAACAGGCCACCCCGTCCTCCACCATGGTCACGTTCTTGGCCTCGATCCAGAAAGTCCCGTCAGGTCCGTCCAGCCTGGCGTCCAGTCGGCTGTCGCCGATTTTTGCCTCGGCCCGGTAGGCACCGTAATGGCGCAGTTCGTCAATCAGCCCATGCTCCCAGACCTTTTTGAGCATCCTGTTGGGAGTCAGGGTATTCACCCCTATCCACGCATCCGACGGTCTGACCAGCTCCAGGGTATACGGGAGTTTCCTGGCGGGATTTGCAGCGGGAGACACAAAAACCTCCATGCCCGGTCGAAGCAGACCGAGCATGGAGCCTGAGTTGTTGGTGTGAACCCAGAGTCTGCCACCGTCCAATTCAATCTCAACGCGGAACCGTTTTTCCCGGCGCAGGAACCGGGCCGTCCTGCAATGCTCCGGAAACCGGAGAAGTGTTCGATGTATCATGAGGGCCCATGTAGCCCAAAGACCTCCCGAAGACCAGAACGGAGGAACCCGCAATTGAGCTATAAGGGATAGATCGGAGAGCGGTTGCCTGTCCCAACTGTCTAGTGTGATCAGCGAGGCAACCAGGCTGCCGGCAACCTGATAAAGCACTACCCGCCCTGTTCCCGGCCTTTGTCCGAGGTGATCCGATCCCCCGCAAAAATCCCGGCACATGCCGGGATTGTTTTTGGTCAAACGTCCACGAAAAAAACGCCCGGCAAGGGACTGCATAACAATTGCAAAAAAATATCCATAGATTTTGTAAATACATATCTATTTCACGATCGATATACATTATATTGCTATACACTATTGCATTATTGCAATTTTTCAGTATATCAAGGATCGTAAAAAAACAGTATCATTTTTTTAAAATACTTTCGATATGTACTGAAACATACCTGAAAGTGCGTATTTACAGGTTGAACTTGATTTTTTTACTCTCACACAAGGGGGAAGACATGACGTGTCTCAACGGGTTTGGAAAGGGGTGTGCCGAAGCACACCTTGCCAGAGGAGAGGTTTCGCGACGTGATTTCATGAAATTCTGTGCCACAGTGGCTGCAGTCATGGGGATGGAGGCCTCGTTTGCGCCCCAGGTAGCCGAGGCCCTGACCAGAAAAAAACGGCCTTCGGTAGTGTATCTGCACAACGCCGAGTGTACCGGGTGTACCGAGGCTATTCTGCGTACGGTCGCCCCCTACATCGGCGAACTGATCCTGAACACCATATCCCTCGATTACCATGAAACCCTGATGGCAGCAGCCGGTCATGCGGCAGAAGCGGCCCTGGACCAGGCGGTTTCCAATCCCGAAGGGTACATCTGTGTCATCGAAGGGGCCATCCCCACAAAAGATGGCGGCATCCACGGCAAAATCGCCGGACATACCATGCTGGATATCTGCAGCAAAATCGCTCCCAAGGCAAAGGCGGTCATCGCCATGGGAACATGTGCAACCTACGGCGGGGTTCAGGCAGCAGCCCCGAACCCCACGGATGCCAAAGGAATCGGCGATGCATTGAAAGACCTCGGTGTCAAACCCATCAATATTTCAGGGTGTCCGCCAAATCCCTACAATTTCGTGGGCACGGTGGTCCATCTTCTGACCAAGGGAATGCCCGAACTCGATGATTTCGGTCGACCGCTCATGTTCTATGGTGAAACGGTTCACGATCAGTGCCCGAGGCTGAAACATTTTGAAAACGGAGAATTCGCGCCATCCTTTGATTCCGAAGAGGCGCGCAACGGCTGGTGTCTCTACGAACTGGGCTGCAAGGGACCATACACCTACAACAACTGCCCCAAGGTCAAGTTCAATCAGACCAACTGGCCCGTTGAAGCGGGACACCCCTGCATCGGGTGCAGCGAGCCCGATTTCTGGGATGCAATGAGTCCCTTCTACGAGGAATCGTAAGGCAGAAAGACCAGTTGAAGAACATGCGTTAATGATTCATATTTCAAGGAGGATTAGCATATGTCCGGTTGTCATCCCAAAGCCGCGCCTGCGGCCGGTGCCACACCAAAAAGCAATTTCAGCGGCCCCATTGTGGTCGATCCCATCACCAGAATCGAGGGCCATCTGCGCATCGAAGTCGAAGTAGACGACGGCAGAATTTCCAAAGCATGGTCCAGTGCCCAGCTTTTCCGGGGATTGGAGATCATTCTCAAAGGGCGTGATCCCCAGGATGCCCAGCATTTCACCCAGCGGACCTGCGGCGTGTGCACCTACACCCATGCCCTTGCATCCACGCGTTGCGTTGAAAACGCCCTGGACGTGCATATTCCGGAAAACGCCACGCTGATCAGGAATCTGGTTCTCGGTGCCCAGTATCTTCATGATCATATCGTCCACTTCTATCACCTGCACGCCCTGGACTGGGTTGATGTGGCTTCGGCCATCAAAGCCGACCCCGTGAAGACGGCAAAGATCGCGGCCCAGAACTACCCGGGGAAACATTCCGTCGAAGAGTTCAAAGCCGTTCAGAAACAGCTCAGTGATCTGGTCGATTCCGGCCAGCTGGGTATTTTCACCAATGCCTATTTTCTCAACGGGCACGAGTCCTATTACCTGACTCCGGAAGTCAATCTCATTGCAACGACCCATTATCTCCAGGCTCTTCGACTGCAGGTGAAGGCTGCCCGGATGATGGCGGTTTTTGGTGCCAAGAACCCCCATACCCAGTTCACCATTGTGGGCGGAGTCACCTGTTACGACAGTCTGCGTCCTGAAAGAATCAAGGCATTCGAAGACCTGCATGCCGAGGTCCAGGCCTTTGTGGAACAGGTCTATATTCCTGATCTTCTGGTCATCGGAAGCGCGTACAAGGATTGGGGGTCCATCGGCGGGTGTACCAATTTCATGAGCTTTGGCGAATTTCCCACAAACGAGTTCGACCTGGAAAGCCGGTATTTTCCTCCGGGAGTGATCATGAACCGGGATCTGGGCAACCTCGAGCCTTTCGAACCCCAGCACATCGAAGAACATGTTGCCCATAGCTGGTACGAAGGAGACAAGGCGGCGCACCCGTATGAAGGCGTTACCGATCCCAAATATACCAGCCTGGAAGACAAGGATCGCTATTCCTGGATGAAGGCTCCCCGCTACAAGGGCAAAGCCATGGAAGTCGGCCCCCTGGCCGAGATCCTGATTGCGTACAGCCGCGGACACAAACCCTCCATCGATGCTGTGGACATGGTTCTGGCCAAACTGGGCCTGGGCAAGGAAGCGCTTTTCTCCACCCTTGGCCGGACCGCCGGACGCGGTATCGAAACCCTTATCACGGCCCAGGAAATGGGTAAATGGATCATCCAGCTCAAGGGCAACCTGGCGGCGGGCAAGAAGGATATCTGCGTCAAGTGGGATATGAAAAAGGAAGCCAGGGGGGTTGGTTTCGTCAATGCTCCCCGTGGCGGCCTGAGCCACTGGATCCGCATCGAAGACGGCAAGATCGGCAACTTCCAGCTGGTGGTTCCGTCCACGTGGAATCTCGGTCCACGCTGTGCTGCGGGCATACCCAGTGCCGTTGAAGAAGCCCTCGTGGGTACGCCCGTCCTGGATCCCGCACGGCCCGTGGAAATTCTGCGCACGGTGCACTCGTTTGATCCCTGCATCGCCTGCGGCGTGCATGTGATCGACTCCAAAACCAACGAAGTGCACAAGTTCAAGATCCTCTAACTCACCCATCCCCCGGCAATCACGTTGCCGGGGGATACAACTCCATCTCAAAGGAAGGCATGGTGACTGCATCCACGATAAAACCGCCTCGCATACTGATACTCGGTGTCGGTAACATCCTGTTCACCGACGAAGGAATCGGTGTCAGAGCAGCAAACTATCTTCTTGAAAAATACAGTTTTTCCGACAACGTGACCGTGCGGGACGGCAGCACTCTCGGCATCGAACTCATGGATCCCATCATGCAGTGCGACCGACTCCTCGTTCTGGACGCCGTACTGGGCGACGGCCCCCCCGGGAGCATCTACCGGCTCACAGGGGATGACCTGCGCAAGAGCATCTCCTTCAGAAACTCCATGCACCAAACCGATCTCGTGGATACTCTCATTTTTTGCAGGCTTGCCGGAAAATGTCCCGAAGCCGTTGTCTATGGCATGGAACCGGCCGACATGGAGACCATGTCCATTGAACTTTCGCCCGCTATCACCGCCAATATGTCCATGATGGCTGATCGGGTTCTCCAGGAAGTCCGTACGCTTGGCGGAGAGCACTATCCCAGGGATCCCGGTGTTCCCCATGGGGGAAGCGTATGTGTCTCACAGTTCCAACTCGGATAGAATCCCTTGAAGCTGTGGATCGTACTGGATTCCGAGAGCCTGTCTCTTCCCAGCCAGTTAGCATTAGAGTCAGGACGACAACCGCCCTGGGAG
>CAYWJL010000117.1:0-6481 GCA_964458145.1 uncultured Desulfovibrionales bacterium
ATGTCCGGTTCCTGGACCATGGCCCGGGCGATGGCCACCTTCTGCAGTTCGCCGCCACTCATCTGGGCGATGTGGCGCAGGGCCATGTGTTCCATGTTCAACCGCTTCAGGGCAGCGTCCACGATACTCAGGTCCTTCTGGCCCACGCTCCAGCGGATGTAGGGTTTGCGGCCCATGAGCACGGCGTCGAACACGGTCATGCGGGAACTTTCGCATTGCTGGGCCACATACCCGATGGACTTGGCGATTTCGTTGCCTGCCAGTTTGAGTACGTCCGTTCCCTTGACCAGGACCGAGCCCTGCGAGGGAGAGAGGATGGCGTCGATGCATTTGAGCAGGGTGGTCTTGCCCACGCCGTTGGGTCCGAGAATGGCCAGAAGTTCACCCGGCCTCAAGGTGAAGGAAATGTCGTCCAGGACCGGATGGGAATTGTAGGTGAAGGAGACACCGCATACGTCGAGGATCATTTTTTGTACCCCCGGATGATCAGATACATGAAAAGGGGTGCTCCCATGAAGGCGGTGAGCACGGAAACGGGCAGGACATGAGGGGCCAGCATGAGCCGGGCGGCAGTGTCCGAGACGAGCAGGAGCAGTGCCCCGAGCAGGATGGTGGCAGGGAGCAGGAAGCGGTGGTCCCCGCCAAGCATGCGCCGGACCATGTGGGGAACGACCAGACCGACAAATCCGATGATCCCCAGGTAGGCGATGATCACCGAGGTGACCAGGGAAGCGACGAGCATGCCCGTGATCCGCATACGGTCCACCCGGACGCCGAGCCCTCGGGCCGTTTCGTCACCCGCGTCGATGGCGTTGTAGTTCCAGCCGTTGGCCATGAAGTACAGGGAGGCCGGGCCGGTCACACCGGCGAGAATGCCCAGTTCGCTCCAGGAGGCCCTGGCCGTGTCGCCGAAGGTCCAGAAAACCATGGCCGCGAGCTGCACATCATCGGCAAAGAATTGCAGGAACATGGTCCCGGCCGTGAACAATGCGCCAAGGGCCACGCCCGTCAGAATCATGGTCTCCGGAGTGGCTCCCCTGAGCCGGGAAACCATGATGATCATCCCCGTGGCTGCAAGACTGCACACAAAAGCGGCCCCGGTCGTGAGATAGGGATTGGTGATACTGATGGACCCGACCTGCGAACTGCCCATGACGCCCGACCCCAAAAGCATCACGGAAAACGCCGCCCCGAATGCCGCAGCGTGAGAAATGCCCAAGGTGAAAGGAGACCCCAGAGGATTCCGCAAAATGGACTGCATAACCGCCCCGGAAACAGCCAGCCCCGCCCCGGCGACCATAGCCGCCAGTGCCTGAGGCAGACGAATCTGCCAGACAATAATGTCGAACCGTTTGGAAACGGCCATGGACACAAGGCTTTTGGCCACATCGAGCATGGGTACATGCGCAGCCCCCAGTGATATGGCCACGACCAGCGCGACACCCAGCAGCAAAGCCGTACCGCCGATAAGCATAACTTTACGCCCAATGTACCGGGAATACTCTACAGGAATATGACCATCTTCAAGATGCATAAGGACAGTTTTACGTTTCAGGTTTTAAGGAAAAGCCCAACTCCATGCAGCAACGATCCAACCCGTCAATCCGGTCAACCCGGTCAATCAGGTCCCCCCCCCTACTTCACCAAAATCTCCCGAAAAACCATCCCCTCAAACGCCTGATCCATCTTGTCGAACACCGGCTGGCCGACCAAAAAGGTATATATGGCATCAGCCTTGGCCTTGGGATCTACATCCTTGAAGCGATCCGGGTACAGGGTTTTGCCGATGAACCAGGCATCAGCCAGGATGGAGCCGGAGTTCTGGGAATACCAGTTATACGGGAGCACCCCGTAGACCCTGCCTTTGTTCACCGCTGTCAGCGCCTGGTAGGCGGGATCGGTCCTCAGCTCATCGAGGCCGCCGCCCTGTTTGCCGAATTGCAGGGTACTCAGGTCCAGGAAGAGGACATCCGGGTCCCATTCCAGGATTTTTTCCTTGGCAACGTCCGAGTGGCGCAACCCCTTGCCGGTGAGTCCCTTGGTATAGGCCACGTTTCTGAGGCCCACGAAACGGAACGGGGGGTAATCGGGTTCGGTGGACTGGAAGCCGTGGGGACCCTTGTGGGCAACCCCGCCGATGAACACGCTCAAGGGCTTGCCTTCCTGGGACCCTTTGCTCCGGGAACCGATTTCCTGGATGTTGTGCTCGAAAAAGTCGATGACTTTTTCGGCCCGGTCTTCCTTGCCGATAACCTTGCCCATGATCCGCAGGGCGTTGTAGAAATTCTGACGATAGTCTCCCAGATCACCGGTATCGAGGACGATCACGGGGATACCGGTCTTCTGGGCCAGTTCGTCCGGGTTCGTGCCCATGGTGGCGAAGGTCTTGAAAATGACATCGGGCTGGGGGGAGAGGGTCAGAATACGTTCGGGATTGTCGTGCCCCCGGAATTCTCCGAATGTGGGCAGTTTCTTGAAACCGGGATTGGCCAGAGCATAAGGGCGTGCCTCGAATCGGTTCCTTTTGGTCTCCATGTCGTCAACACCCACGATCATGGATTGACCTTGCAGATAGGTCAGAAGTCGCAAACACCCCGATCCCGAGCAGATGACATGATTGACGGAAGCCGGAATGGTTCGGGTGGTGCCGGTGGCATCGACAATGGTTCTGGACGATGCCGCAAAGGAGGAAACAGGGACCAGGATCATGAAAAACAGAGCGATGACTCGCGGAGCGATAGGGCGCATGAGAATTCCTCGGTGTTGCCTGAAAGGGAAATTGATGCAGGAATGATGATACGCGATAGAAAATCGTAATACGCAGGTTGCCTATACGAAAGAATATGATGCGTCAAGGGGAGCGGGGGAGAAGGAAGAAGGGAGAAGGAAGAGAAGAAGTAGAAGACAGTCAGTGGTCAGTGGCCAGTGGTCAGCAGTCAGTCCCACGTCCGTGCGTGTCCGTGCCCGTCCGTGTTCGTCCAGCCTCCCCCCGGCACCAGCCTCACTCTATCACCTTCTGCCGCAATGCCTTGGTCTGGCCGCGTTTGATCTTGCTGTCCACGCGGCGCCTTCGGGCGGCCCGGCTGGGCTTGGTGGGTTTGCGTTTTTTGGGAACCACGGTCACGGATCTGATAAGATCCCGAAGTCGGTCCAGGGCGTCTTCCCGGTTTTTTTCCAGGGTTCTGTGCTGCTGTCCCTTGATGACGATGACTCCTTCCTTGGTGATGCGGCTGTCACGAAGGGCCATGAGGCGTTCCTTGTACACCTCGGGCAGGGAGGAAGCCAGGATGTCGAACCGCAGATGCACGGCCGAAGAGACCTTGTTCACATTCTGCCCCCCGGCCCCCTGGGCGCGGATGGGGATGATTTCGATCTCGTTGTCGGGGATGGTCACGGTATTGGATATGGGGAGCATGGGGGAGGGAAGATAAAGGATATACGATAGAAAGGATATAGGATTTCACGGAGACGGGCGATACCCGCCTCCTACCACGTAAAACTTACAACCTAAAACGTAAAACCTACAACCTGCCTCACGCCACCACCAGATCCAACGTGGTCCTGAGTTCCTGCAAGGTATACGGTTTGATGACCACGCCCTTGAATCCGTAGGCCTGGAATCCGGCAATGACCGGGTCATCGGTGTAGCCACTGGAAACAATGCCTCGGACGTTCGGATCGATGTGCAGGAGTTCCCGGATGGTCTTGGCTCCGCCCATGCCGCCGGGGATGGTCAGGTCGAGGATGACTGCGTCAAAGGGCGCACCGTCTTCCATGGCCTTCTGGTAGGCTTCCACAGCTTCCCTGCCCTCGGATGTGGCCACGACTTCGTAGCGCATGCTTCCCAGCAGCGCGGTCAATACATCCTGGATCATGGGTTCGTCGTCCATGATCAGAATGCGCTTGGAGCGTTGGGGCACCTTTGGGGCTGCCTGAGCATCCTGGCCTGGGACGGGGGTGAAGGATGAAGGGCTGTGCGATTCCTCCAGTGCCGGGAGATAGACGGTGAAACGGGCTCCCCGACCTTTGGGGGACTCGGCGAGAATGGTTCCGCCGTGTCGGGATACAATGGAATAGACCGTGGCCAGTCCCAGTCCCGATCCTGTCATGTGCGTGGTGAAATAGGGATCGAACACGCTGCCGATGTTTTCGTCGGCAATACCCGGGCCCGTGTCCTGGAAGACCAGTTTGACATAGGTTCCCGGGGCTATTCCTGGCACCTGTTCTTCTGCCACCTCGTCGTTACTCAGGGACACTTCGAGGGAGCCCGTATCTTCCATGGCCTGTCTGGCATTGATGGTCAGGTTGGAAATGACCTGTTCCAGCTGGCTCTTGTCTCCCTCGATATCCCTAAGATCATCTTCGATATGAAAGACCGGCTCGACCCCGCTTCCGGAGAGATCGAAGTCCACGGTGTTCGGAAGCAGCCTGCCCAGGGACAGCCGTTCCTTCATGGGGCTGCCTCCCTTGGAAAAGGTGAGCAGCTTGTTGGTGATCCGGGTGGCCCGGTCCATGGATTGTTCGGCATTGCTCAGAAAGTTTTTGGCCGGATGGCTTGAATCCAGATGACTCGAAGCCAGTTCGATGTTCCCGTAGATGGCCATGAGGATATTGTTGAAGTCATGGGCCAGCCCCCCGGCCAGATTGCCCAGGCTCTCGAGCTTGTCCATCTTCTGCAATTCCCTGCGCATCCGGTATTCCTTTGTAATGTCCCGAAAGACCAGAACCGCGCCGCTGATGGTTCCTTCGAGGTCACGGATGGGGGCTGCCGAATCAGCGATGTGATATTCGCTGCCATCTTTGGCAATGAGCACGGTATGGTTGGCCAGGCCGACAATTTCTCCCTGGTTTATAGCCCTTGCCGCCGGATTTTCGCATTCCTTGCGGTCAACGGCACTGACAATGGCGAAGACGGTCCGCAGGGGCAGTCCCTTTGCCTGGTCGTGTTTCCAGCCCGTCATGGTTTCGGCCACCGGGTTCATGGTTGCCACCCGGGCATGCTCGTCCGTGGTGATGACCGCGTCGCCAATGGAATACAATGTCGTTCGCAGACGTTCCTGACTCTCTCGCAAGGCCTCTTCGGCCCGTTTCCTGTCGCTGATGTCCAGCGCCGTGAACGTGACACCCCGGGAAAGGTCGTTCAGGTCCAGCGGGGTCGAACTCAAAATAACGTGCAGGATGGAACCGTTTTTATGCAGGAACCTGGTCTCCACGCGACCTGTTCCCGTTCGCTCGATCTGGGCATATTTTTCCGAACCCACGAAATCGTACTCTTCCTGGGCGGGATACAACATTCTGGCCGGCCGGCCCACCAGTTCGGCTTCCGTGTAGCCGAGCATCTCGCAAAGTCGCGTGTTGACCCGGACGAGAACGCGGTTTTTGTTCAGCCCGATCCCCACGGGCGCCGAGCGGAAAATGCTCTGTATCTCTGCCTGGCTGGCCTGGAGCCGGGATTCGGTCTGTTTGCGCCGGCGCAGGTCGATATCGATGCAGTACAACTCGGTCTCACGGCCTGAACGAACAACAACGGCGTGGCTGGAGAGCACGGTGATGGGCTCACCGCGTTTGTTCCTGAGGGTGAGTTCATGGGGCGGAGGCATCTTCCCTGTTTGCGCACCTTCGGCAATGACTTTTCTGACGTCATCGCGCATGTTCTCGGGGATGATCAGATCGACCAGATTGCTGCCGACGGCTTCTTCCCGGGAGTACCCGTAGATGATTTCACTGGCTCGATTCCAGTAATGGACCGTTCCGTCCGGGCCGTAGCCCTGGACCGCCACTTCCGGAACATTTTCGAGAAGTCGGCTGAATCGCTGTTCGCTTTCGAGCAAGGCCTCTTCGGCGCGACGGCGTTTGGCTTCCTCTTCCAACCCGTGCAGGGCAAAGGCTATATCCGTCCCGATTTCCTTGAAGAGATATTGCTCCTGCTTGTCATGCAACCTCTTGAGAGAAAGGTTCGCCGTGAGCACGCCATACACCGTGTCCCTATATATGATGGGATAGCAGAAGCAGCCTGCCGATGCGTCCGGGGAGGTCTCCCCGGCTCTGAACGGGCAGAGCTTGCAGCTGTCTTCGTTTTGGGGGGCTACGATGAGGTCCCGGCGTTCCAGGGCCTGGCGCATGCATGGGCAGAGGGGATTGTTCCGGAAATAGCCGTTTCTTCGGTCGGATGCATCGATCGGCCCGGATATTCCCTGATCCATGTAATTGCCGCTTGCGTCCAGGCGGATAATGCCGACCGATTGGTATCCCTTGGCCCTGTTCAGCTGTTCGCAGATCGATCCGATAAGTTCGTGAGGCTCCTTGTGGGTGTCAATGAGCTTGTTCACCCGGTGCAGACCGTCGAGGACCCGGTTGAGCTGCAGAACCCGGTCCCGGAGTCGTCCCCGACTGCGGAGCATGGGAGCCAGCATGGCCGCACAACCGAGTGCCAGAAACATGAACGCGATTCGTATGAACAGATGGTGTCCGGGATCGAACA
>CAYWJL010000118.1:0-6481 GCA_964458145.1 uncultured Desulfovibrionales bacterium
TATATCCTGGTGTGTTGCAATGCCGACCGTTGCCCCGTTTGTACCTAAAACCTAAAACATAAAACTTAAAACTGCCCTTCCCCCCCTTCAATAATCCCGCTTCCAATAGATTCCCGCCTTGCCCGTGGAATCCGTGCCCACCTCTGTTTCCACGCCTATGTTCGGGGTCAGTTCCATCTCCACGGACACGGCGTCATCGTCCGATGTCAGCCCCTTTTCCAGTTCCACATAGATGGAGTCGGTCAGGTAGGTGCCCACGCCGACCTGCATTTCTCCATCCTCATCGTCAGATCCGAGGGTGATGGTGTCCACGCCCAGGAGCGAGCGGGCGAATCCCATGGGATCGAATCCGCCTTTTCCCGAGCTTCCCCTCAGAACCCGTGCCGTGTTGGCCAGTTGCAGGGCCTGCATGGGGTTGAGTTTGGCTGCGGATTGCCCGAACAGGAGCAGCGCCAGGACTTCGTCTTCGGGAATCCCCGAGGATGCTTCGAGCACCATGTCCGGTTTTTTGGCTGACCCCTGGATTTTGATCTGCACTTCGGTGGACTCGACGTCTGTGGATGTGACGACGTCCAAAAGGGGGTTGGGCGGGTATGCCCCGTCGAATTGGATTTCTCCCGAGTCCAGGTTCAGGTTCCGTCCGGCAAAGGAAAGAGAGCCCCGCACCGATTCCAGTGTCCCTCCGATGACGGGTGCTGCCGCTGTTCCATCCACCTGCAGTTTTCCTTTCCATTCGGATTCAAGTCCCCTGCCGCGCACAAAAAAACGACCCGGGATGATCACGTTCACGTTCAGATGCATCTGTGTGGGGGGCGAGGCTTCCACCGCGGGCTCCAGCTCCTGCCCCGGCCCCACATTGATCTGCCGGATTTCAAGAGGAACCATGTTCGGGTCGGGGTTATGGGATATATCCATGGTGCCTCTGGGAATGGTCAGGGTGCCTGCCACGGATGCGGCGGTTGTGCGCGGGTTTGCCCGGAAGGCGCAATCACAGAGGGCCGTCAGTGTGTCACTGCCGATCAGACGGGCTTCATGCAATCTGGTCGAAACATCATAGGCCAGGGGAACATCGATGGGGAGGGTGAGCCGGCCTTGCGCTTCGATGCTGCCGTCTTCTCCGTCGGTTGCGGAGCATGTTTCAAGGTGGAGGCGGTTGCCGTCCAGCCGGATCACGGCCTGCAGGTTTTCCACAAGGGTACCTGTTCGCACGTATTCGGCCCGTCCCTGTTCCAGGCTGATGGTTCCGGCACACTCGGGGGCTGCCAAGGTGCCTGACACCGATGCATCGAGGCGCACATCGCCCGCCAGATCCAGATCCGGGATGGCCAGGAGATCGCCGATATGTTCCAGGTCGAGATCTCCCTTTGCCGAGCCGTCGAGGGGATCTGTCCGGGAAAGGGAGGCACGCAAGGGGCGCAGCGAAAGGGCAAAGGGAATTTCTGCGGTCAGGTGGAAGGGGGAGGATCCCAGCCCCGTGAGAGATCCCGTGGCATGTATCCGGTCTTTCGTTGTTGCGGCTGTAAGGGTCAGGGTTCCCGAGGGGATGTTCTTGGCTTGATCCCCTTGGACGGAGGTCAGGTTATCGATGACGATGTCGGTCCGCAGTCCGGGATGCTCAAGAGGACCCGTGACAGAGGCCGTGCCCTTCAGAACGCCCACCGGCAGGGGGAACGGGCTCAGAAGCTGCACCGAGGCCAGGGAGAGATTTTCGAGATCAATGGTGGCGTTGACGGTGTCGGCATCCATGAGTCCCCGTCCCTTGAGGATGCCGTCTCCCACGTTCAATACAAAGGGATCGCATGCAAGGATTTCCCCTTTGCCACGCAATTCGGTCGGACGTTCAAGGGTGAAGGCAAGACCGTCGTAGGCCCCCTGCAGGGTGCTCAGATGCAAGATTTTGTCTGGTGCATCCGTGAGTGTGTGGCCGGAAAGGGACAGATGCAGGGGAGCGGGGCTGGTTCCCCGGGCATCGAGGGCGATGTCCAGTCGCCCGATCAGACGGGTTGCACGAAGGCGTACCGTTTCAAGAGTTGCGTTTCCGCTCGTGCATCCCCTGAGTTCCATATCCATATCCGGTTGATCCGGTCTGTCGGGGTCCAGCGTCAGATGTTTCAGATCCAGGGCCGTGATCTTCGCTGTTTCGCCATAGGCCAGATCCCGGGCAGAACCCGTGAGGGTCAGTAACCGGGCACCCTGCTTGTCGGTGTATGATCCTTGCATATTCAGTGAACCCTGCAGGGGGTGATCCAGAAGTGTTCCCAGGGGGGCCAGGGAAGATGACGCGAGATCGAAACCGAGTTCTTTCGGGGCGTTGTTTTCCGGGAGCGAGAGATTGAACGTGCCGTCAAGCCCAAGACCTCGGATGGTGGCATGGGGGATGCCGACACCGTTTGTCAGGTCCAGATTTCCCTTCAAGGCAAGGAGGCCGGGAGGGGTGGCCAGGCTTGCTGCCCAGCTTCCTGCCGGGGTCGTTTTCAGATGGTGCAGGGAGGCATCGAGGGAAACACCATCCAGAGGGATACCGAACACCACGTTGTTTTCGGGGCGTGCTGTGATCATCCCGGAAACGTGGTCGCTGGTTCCGGTGACCCCTGACTTCAGGGAAATCGTTCCAATATGGGCCAGGGCCGGGTCCAATGCCGCTGCCTGAACCTCGCCCGTCAGGTCAGCCCGGTACTCGCCGTCGGCAAGATCAAGGGTGCCGTTGCCGGATGCTTGGACCCGGGTTCCGTTCAGGCTGAGAGCATCGATGGTCAGTTCGTTCTTCCGGATTCCGGCTGTAACCGTCAGATCACTGGATGGACCAAGCAGGCTCTCCAGGAGGGCCGGACCGTTGGAGAATGGGCCGAGAGCGGTTCGCAGTGCGGCCGTTCCTGTTTTTTGGAACAGGTCTGCCCGGAGTGTTCCGGCAAGGTCCAGGGAATCGGGAAGGGGCGCGATGGCCGGGTCGAACAGACCTTCGGGTTCGGCGCTGCCGGAAAATGTCGCATCCAGTCTGCCGGAGCCGGGAGCAAAGGATCCGGTCCCGTTCACAGTGAACTGCGATGACGAAACCTTCAGCCTGCCATTCATGCTGTCTCCACCCACATTCCCGAGCCCGCCATGGATCTCGAGTGCTCCCGTGTGCAGGATATCCGGCAAAGTCACATGGGATGCCGTGGCATGCAGGGTGGCTGCGTACCGCAGGCTTGTGCGAACAGAAGACGGCGTGGACGTCAGAGTGATGCGTGGGCTTTGGATGCGCAGTGCACCTGCCTGCAGGGAACCGGCTTCGCCCGAGAAGGAAAGAGTCGGACTGTGCAGACTTCCTCGCACAGTGGCTGTCAGGGGTTCAAGGTGTTCCAGACCGATCCCCAAAGTTTCCCCCAGCCGGGAGGGGTCTGCAAAACGCAACTCCAGGTCTGCGTCCGTGTGCAGTTTTTCCAGATCAACCCTGCCTGTTCCGGAAAGGGTCCCCCTCTCACTCGAAATGTTCAGCCTGCACGCAAGCTGTCGCCCGTGCTCGTCAGTGTCCGTCCCCACATCCACATTCAGCCTCTCCCCGACCCACTCCGCCACATCAGCCAGCCTGCCATTCGGCTCCAGCAGAACTGCCCCGCCAAGGCTCCCCCTGTGCTCCGGCACCGACCATTCCAGCTCCAGGTCGGCAGAACCCGAGCCGGGCGCTTCAGCAGTCAGTTTACCCTGATAGTTCTCCGCTATCCCCTTTCCCCGGAACCTGATGGTCAGGGGTAACGGCTCCGGATATCCTGCCAGAAAACCGGTCATATCACCCCGTGGATCGGTGTAGTTGCCCGAGCAGTCCAGAATATCCCGATCCATGTGCGCCAGGAGTTCGAGTTTCGGAACGTCTTCCTGAAGAGGATGCAGGTGCAGCCGGGCTCCGGCCGGTCCTTGCAGGGATTTCATGGCTGCCGAACCCGACAGGGTCAGAGGGGGGATTTTTCCACGGCTGTCCGATGCGAGCAGGAGCCGGTCAATGTTCACCTCGCTGACGGTGATGGCAGGAAAAAAAGAGGGCAGCGGGTCAGAATCTTTGTGGTGTGTCGGTTTGGTATCGGTGTGGGTTGCTGGAGGGGTGGACGGGAACCGGGCGAGATCGACTTCTTCGGCCCGGACGCTGAGTACATGCAGCTCCCCGTGGAGCAGTCTGGAAGGTTGCCAGCGGCAGTCCATCTTGCGGAGGGTGAGCCAGGTGGTGCGTGTGTCTGACAGCGTTACCTCTTCAAGGGAGAAGCCTCCCAGGAGATTGCCGCGCAGATTGCTGATCCGTGCCGTTGACTGGAATCGGTTCACCGCATGTGTCACCAGATCGAGGCCTGGCTGGGTGGTCAGGAGCAGAATCAGACCGAGGCAAAGGGCGGCCGTAACGGCCATGATCACGCCGGTTGTATGGATGATTCGGCCCAGTGAAGCAGGGAGATGGTATGATTTCATGTGATCCGGGGAACGCCGAGCCTGTGGTCGGCCTTTGTTACGAAATCTTTCTGCATACCCGCAGGTTCCTCTCCATCAAAAGGCCTGCCCTATGCTGACATATATCTGGAAGGAAGCGTCGATGCCCTGGCGGGGGTTCAGGGGGAATGCCACATCCAGACGGATGGGGCCCATGGGCGTGAAGTAGCTGAGGCCGACACCGGTCCCCCAGAAGAGGTCGGACATGGTATGGGGGACGGCATCGGCAAAGGCCCGGCCGCCGTCCAGGAACACAACGCCGCCGATGGATTTCGTGAATCTGGCCCGCAGCTCGGCTGTACACTCCATCGTGGACAATCCGCCTATGGGGTCGTCGTCATCGTCCAGATTGCCGGCTTTCTGAAAGGCATACCCCCGGACGGAACCTCCTCCCCCGGCATAGAACCGTTCATCAGCCGGAACGTCCTGCAGACTCGCGCCTCCGATGCTCCCCAGGGTCCCCCGCAGAGCCAGAACGAGTTTTCCCGACGTCAGCACCGGGAGGAACGCGCTTCCCTGGACCCGGGCCCGGAAGAAAAAAATGTCCTGCCCCAGGGTGTCCACATAGGGTGCCGTCTCTCCCTTGAGGGTCCATCCCGAGTCCGGGTCCAGGAGGGGCTTTGCCCTGATGGCATCGGCAAAGATCGGGAAGGAGATCAACCCGAAGGTTGTCTGATCGCTCTCACTGTCATCCACGGTGGTAAGGCGGTAGCGCATGCCCCCGCCGGTCCGCAGCCAGGGTGCCGGTTTGCGTTCCATGATCGCGCCTGTGGAGAGGGAGCGGCTTGCATAGGCATCCGTATCTTCCCGGGCCATCTTTCCTTCAGTGGTCAGCTGCCATGGGCCGAAAAAGGCCGGGAACACTAAACGGGCATCCGCGCTCTGCCGTACTCCATTGATTTCGGCCCTGGTGCGCAGCTGCTGGCCTTCATGGAAGACATTGCGATTTTCCCAGGAAAACGTAGCACCCGGACCCGTATCCGTAGCGTATTCAAGGCCCGCCTTGACCGTTCGCGGAACCCGTTCCCTGAGGGTGAGGGTCATGGGGAGAACTCCGTCAGCCGGGGGTGTCGTTGCGTGCTCGATCCGCACGCTTCCGAACAGGCCGGTCTTGAGGAGTTTCATGCGGGTTGCGTCCGTTTCCGTGGCGTTGAAGGGCTTTCCTTCCTGCCAGGAGATGGTGCGACGGACAAAAGTCGGGGCCACCCTGTCCAGACCTGTGAGGGTGACGGGGCCGAAGGTGCAGGGGGAACCGGGTTCGATGGTCCAGTGGACGTCCACGCTGTCCCGCGCATGATCGGCCACCACATCCCGTGATCCGATCCGGGCAAAGGGATAGCCACGGTCGGCGAGGTCGGCCAGGATTTTTGTTCCAGCTGCCCGGATGGTCGAGGAAGCGGCCTGCGTGCCCGGGGCAAGATCCAGGCTTTGGGGGGAGATGGCAATAGCATCGGGCAGTCCCGTCAGGATGACGGTTGCCATGTGAAAAACAGGACCCGGAGTAATGCGGACGGTGACGGTTGCCGGAGAGGTTTTCGTATCCATATCCCATGCGATCCGGATCTTGAAGTACCCCAGGGCATAAAGAATGGACCTGATGGTGGGAATGTCCTCGGCTATGCGTTTGCGCAGCAGCGCCGGGGTGCGGGGTGGATTATCCTCCCGGGAAAAAGTGTCGGTTTCCAGAAGGATGGCCTGTTCGGCTTCGTCCGAGGGGGCGCCTTCAAGATTGGCCGTATACGGGTAGGTCCGTTTTTGGGCATGGGCCGGGCAGAGAGGAACCAGCATCCAGACAAGGAGGCAGACAAGGAGGGGGATGGTGATTGTATTCGTCTGCATAATGCATGTGCCCGGCGGTCGGCAGCGAAGGTTCAAGGGAGATTGTACGTTGAGGGGGTCAGTACAACGTACGAACTATAGCGATTGAACAATAGTTTCAACAAGAAAGGTGGTGGGGACACAGGGCTGATGTGTTCTCATGGCCGGCTTGCCCCGTTCTGGGCGCTTTGAAACTCCCTCGCCGGCC
>CAYWJL010000119.1:0-1976 GCA_964458145.1 uncultured Desulfovibrionales bacterium
GAAATTCTCGGGTTTCCAGGTGGAATTGGTGGCCTGGTCATCATAGACGATAGGTGCATCCAGCACCACGGAAGCCGGCGTGAACCCGTTGTCCAGGGCCGTGGAATAGACAATGGGCTTGAAGCCCGATCCCGGCTGCCTGGAGGCCTGGGTAGCCCGATTGTACTGACTCTTGAAAAAATCATAGCCTCCCACCAGGGCCACGACCTCGCCGTTGGTGGGATCGAGGGATACCAGGGCTCCCTGAATGTTCGGTTCCTGCTCAAGGGCCAAGTCCCAAGGCGTGTCACCCTCGGGAACCGTGACAATGGATGCCCAGACGACATCCCCGGGATGAAGCACTTCACGGGCATCCTTGATTGTGGGCACGTCTTCAGGCGCCTTGCGCACATCAGGAGTACGGGCCCAACCCATGGTCTTCACGCCGATGACGCCCTGCAAATCTGCGAAACGAACCCGGGCTTCGTCTTCCTCGACAGAGTCGACCACTACCTCGACCCACTCCCCGGGAACCAGAGCGTCCACCACCAGGGTGGCGTTCTTCAGAAAGGCATCGTATTCGGAAGGAACAAGTGTCCTGATGGGCCCCTGCCAGCCTCTGCGCTTGGTCGAAGCGAGCAGCCCGTTTCGCAGAGCGGTCTCGGCCGGCAATTGATGGGCGAAATCCATGCCCGTACGCACGGTCAGTCCGCCCTTGTACACCGTATCCTCGCCGAACCGATCGATGAGCCTGCGACGTACCTCTTCAAGATAATAGGCACCCTGCTCCCAGGAAGGATCGGCCATGCTCTTGAATACCAGCTTGGTCTCCATGGCCTCCTTGTATTCCTGCTCGGTGATCCATCCCAGATCCAGCAGCCGCGCGAGCACATAATGCTGACGTTTGAAGGCCCTGTCCGGATGCTTCATGGGCGAATATCTGGAAGGCGCCTTGGGAAGACCGGCCAGAAGGGCAGCCTGGGCCACGGTCAGGTCGGAAGCATGGGTGGCAAAATACTCCCTGGCCGCAGCCTCCACCCCGTAGGCGCCCGAACCCATGTAGATCTGATTCAGATAGATGGTCAGGATCTCGTCCTTGCTCAGGTATTTTTCCAACCGATAGGCAAGAATGGCCTCCTTGACCTTGCGGGCGTAACTCCGCTCCGGGCTCAGCAGCAGCGACTTGATGACCTGCTGGGTGATGGTACTCCCGCCCTGAACGATCCCGCCGGCCAAAACATTTTTCACCGCAGCCCTGAAAATCCCGGGAATATCCACGCCCTCGTGCTCATAGAACCCGCTGTCTTCAGCCGCCAGAAAGGCCTTCCCGACGATGGGGGACATCTCGCTCAAGGGGACCAGAAACCGCCGTTCCTTGTAAAAATACCCAAGAACATTGTCATTGCGCGTCAAGACCGTGGTCACCAGGGGCGGATTGTAGTCGGTGATATTCGTGAACCCGGGCAGGTCCCTGATGGCCCAGAAATAGATCCCTGCCCCGGCGGAAACCCCGAGCATGATGAGGACGAGGGTGGTAATCCCCAAAATTTTAAGAGCTTTCATATATGAATCCTTGGTGCAGGACAGATTTTCCTGAAGGACGATACACCCTTGAGTCACGTAGTGGGTCTACCTGGAGAATATTCGAAGAGTCCGCACAGTCACATCCCCCATCAAAGACATACCAGCCAAAGAAAACACCCTGGCTGGTATGAAAAAAACACTATCCGGATGCGGTAGACTATTCCGGAGACGATGCTGCGAACCGCAACCGCCCCTTGCCCAGAAGATCGTGCATGTGGACGACGCCCGCAAGCACCCTCTCGCTGTCCACGATGGGCAGTACGGTGATTTCCCGGGATTCCATGAGATCCAGGACCTCTGCGGCCGGCTGGTCGGGTTTGCCTTGCAGGGGGTTTGCGACCATACACTCCAGAACGGGCCTGTCGGAAACGAGCTCTCCGGCACAGACCATCCTTCTGACATCTCCGTCGGCC
>CAYWJL010000119.1:1986-6430 GCA_964458145.1 uncultured Desulfovibrionales bacterium
GATACCTTGCAGTCGGTCCTCGTGGTCAACCACAACCACTGTCCCGAGGCCGCCCTCGTTCAGTACGTCCAGAGCTTGGGCAAGGGTGGCGTCCGTTCGTACCGTAACCTTTTCCGGACCGTGCATGAATTCGGCGACCCTGTTGCTGAGCCGCTGGCCCAGCGCCCCACCGGGGTGATACCGCTTGAAATCGCAGGCATCGAAGGACTTCCACTCGATGAGGCATACGGCCAGGGCATCGCCCAGAGCCAACGTGGCCGTGGTGCTGGCGGTCGGGGCCAGCCCCATGGGACAGGCCTCACGCGGAACCTTCACGCACAGGGTCACGTCGGCCAGACCGGCCATGGTGGAATCAGTATTGCCGGTCATGGCGATGATCCTGCTCACCAGCCCTTTGAGGGTCGGCAGGATCGCGTTCAGCTCGTCGGTCTCCCCGCTGTAGGAGATGGCCACGACCACGTCCTCGGGACGGATCATGCCCAAATCCCCGTGGGCCCCTTCCACGGGATGAAGAAAAAAGGACGGAGTACCGGTACTGCTCAAGGTGGCAGCGATCTTGCGCCCCACCAGGCCGGATTTACCGATCCCGGTGATCACGACCCGGCCGGTGCATGTGGCCATCCAGGTCAGGGCGGTGACAAAATCGGGGCCGATACCTGCCTCGACCGCCGCCAGGCCCTCGCGCTCAATCACAAGGACCTCCGAGGCCATGGTCATCCATTCCTGTGAGGTCCTGGGAGAAATACCTGTTTCGGTCACACCAATTCTCCAGGTCTACTCATTCGAGCATTCCAGGCACATCTTGCCGCATCCCTGACCCGGCAGGACCGGATAGACACCGTCGAAGCAGGCCAGGCAGTACCCGTCATCACGACCCAGGGCCTGCTTGAGCCCGTCGATGGACAGGTAGTGCAGGGAATCCAGTCCGATGAACTTGGCGATATCGAAAATGGCATGGTTGGCGGCGATGAGTTCGCCCTTGGAAGAAAAATCGATCCCATAGTAACAGGGATGCTTGATGGGCGGGCAGCTCACCCGCATGTGGATCTCCTTGGCGCCCATCTCCCGAAGACTCTTGACCCGGGTCTTGATGGTCGTACCGCGAACGATGGAGTCTTCCACAATGACGATTTTCTTGCCCTTGATCATGCTCTTGACCGGGTTGAGCTTCACCCGGGCGGTAAAATCCCGCATCCCCTGGGTGGGCTGGATAAAGGTCCTGCCCACATAATGGTTGCGGATCATGGCATTTTCATAGGGAAGGCCGGACTCCTGAGAATACCCCACGGCCGCGTACATGCCGGAATCAGGAAAAGGCATCACGTAATCGGCCTTGACCGGGGCTTCCCGGGCCAGGATGGCGCCCATACGTTTTCTGGCCGCGTAGACTTCCTCGTCAAAGACGATGGAATCGGGCCGGGCGAAATAGATGAGTTCGAAAGCGCAGGAAGCACTGGTCGCAGGTTCGGCGTACTGAATGCTCCGAAGCCCGCCTTCCTCGATGATCAGCATCTCTCCGGGCCGGACACAGCGCATGTATTCGGCTTCGAGCAGATCAAAGGCGCAGGTCTCCGAGGCCAGAACATAGGACGTGGCCACCTTGCCCAGGGCCAGGGGACGGAACCCCCAGGGATCGCGGATGGCGATGAGCTTGTCGTCGATCTGCAGAAGCAGGCTGAAGGCCCCCTTGATCTCCCGACAGGCCTTGGCCACGGCCTCCTCGATGGTCGAACCGTTCATGTGCTTGGCGATGAGATGCATGATGATCTCGCTGTCCATGGTCGTCTGGAACAGGGAGCCCGTGGATTCCAGCTCCTGCCTCATTTCCATGGTGTTCACGAGATTGCCGTTATGGGCCACGGCCATGTGCATGCCCTTGTATCGGACCATGAACGGCTGGGCGTTACGGATCAGGGACGCACCCGTGGTGGAGTACCGGATATGGCCAATGGCCACGTTGCCCTTGAGCTGATGCCCGAGATGCTGTTCCTCGAACACATCGGCCACAAGGCCCATGCCCCGCTGCTCCCGGAGTTTTTCACCATCCCAGGTCACAATCCCGGCGCTTTCCTGCCCCCGATGCTGGAGGGCGTACAGCCCGAAATAGGTCATCCTGGCCGCTTCCTGATGCCCGTAAATACCGAACAGTCCGCAATATTCTTTTTTCATGGATTTTGAATAGGTAACACGTTTGAATGTCGAAAAATCATTACATGAGCCGTCGTTTGAGCTCACTCTCGCTGTAATACTCCTGCAGCGATTTGACCTCCATCTCGCAGCAGGCCCGCTTCTTGATCGCCCAGGCCAGGGCCTTGGCGCCGGAAAGCGTAGTCGTATAGGGCAATCCGTACATGACCGCGGCCTGGCGCAGAGCCGAAGAGTCCTGAATGGTCTTCTTGCCTGACGAGGTATTGATCACGAACTGGATCTCACCGTTCTTGATGGCATCGACCACATTGGGCCGTCCTTCATACACCTTGTTCACCAGCACGGTTTCCACGCCGCGCTCGCTCAGATAGGCACGGGTACCCCGGGTGGTCATGATCCGGAACCCGAGCTCACTGAAAATCCGGGCCGGCTCGACGATCTCTGCCTTGTCCTTGTCGTTCACGGAAATGAAGATGGTTCCCGATGAGGGAGGATAGAGCCCCGCGGCCATGAGACTCTTCATGTACGCCAGCCCTACCGAGGGATCGATGCCCATGACCTCGCCCGTAGAGCGCATCTCGGGCCCGAGGATGACGTCCACTCCGGGGAAACGCTCGAACGGAAGCACGGCTTCCTTGACCGAATAGTAGCCCCGTTTTCTGATGGACCAGGGATCGAGATCCTTGAGTTTCTCCCCGAGGAGCACCCGAGTGGCAAACCGGGCCAGGGGGACACCCGTGGCCTTGCTCACAAAGGGAACGGTCCGCGAGGCCCTGGGGTTGACTTCGATAATGAAAATCCGATTATCCTTGATGGCGAACTGGATGTTCATGAGCCCCACAACCCCGAGCTCCTTGGCCAGGGCCTTGGTTTGCCTGCGGATCTCGTAGACGAATTCGTCATCGATGGTATGGGGTGGGAGGACACAGGCCGAGTCACCCGAATGAATGCCTGCCTCTTCAATATGTTCCATGACCCCGGCTACATAGCAGTCATCACCATCGCTCAGGGCGTCCACGTCCATCTCGATGGCGTTTTCCAGAAATTTGTCCACCAGGATGGGATGTTCCGGAGAAACCACAACCGCCTCACGAAAATAGGTTCGCAGCTCGCTTTCGTCGTACACGATCTCCATGGCCCGGCCACCCAGCACATAGGAAGGCCGCACGACCACGGGATAGGTGATCGTTTCGGCAATGGCCACGGCCTGCTCCACGGACATGGCCGTACCGTTTACCGGCTGAAGCAGACCCAGTTTCCGGATCAATGCCTGAAACCGTTCCCGGTCCTCGGCCCGGTCGATGCTGTCCGGAGTGGTACCCAGGATATGCGCGCCCGCCCGTAAAAGGGGCACGGCAAGATTGAGAGGTGTCTGGCCACCGAATTGAACAATGACCCCATCGGGCTGTTCCTGTTCGATAATGTTGAGAACGTCCTCCTGAGTCAGGGGCTCGAAATACAGCCGATCCGAGGTGTCATAGTCCGTGCTCACGGTCTCGGGATTGGAATTGACCATGATGGACTCCACCCCCAGCTCCTTCAGGGCGTAGGAGGCATGAACGCAGCAATAGTCGAACTCGATGCCCTGGCCGATACGGTTGGGACCGCCGCCCAGGATGACAACTTTCTTGCGGTCACTGGGTCGGGCCTCGTTCTCCCGTTCGTAGGTGGAGTAGAAATACGGGGTATACGCCTCGAATTCGGCCGCGCAGGTGTCCACCAGCTTGTAGGTGGGCAGAATACCGGCCTGCTTGCGCATCCTTCGGATATCGTTCTCATCCTTCTTCCACAGGGTTGCCAGCTGCTTGTCGGAAAAACCGTTCTTCTTGGCCTTCCTGAGCAGGGCAGTGATGATCTCGTTGTCCGCGGAAACATTGTGGTCCAATGCCCCCTGCTTGAGCTCACGTTCCAGATCGATGATCTGACGGATCTGGTCCAGAAACCAGGGGTCAACGGCCGTTGCCTCGAAGATTTCTTCCTGAGTGATCCCGGAAAGGAGAGCCTTTCTGAGCTGATAGAGGCGGTTGGAACTTGGTTGACGCATGGCAGCGAGCTGCTCTTCCTTGTCCGGCCGGTCGGCATAGAAGAATTTGCCGAGTCCCGGATAGCCGGTTTCCAGGGAGCGCACACCTTTCTGCAGGGCCTCCTTGAAGGTCCGGCCGATGGCCATGGTCTCACCCACGCTCTTCATGGCCGTGGTCAGATAATCCTTGGTGCCGGGAAATTTTTCAAAAGTGAACCCCGGGATCTTGATGACGCAGTAATCAATGGCCGGCTCGAACGAGGCCATGGTCTC
>CAYWJL010000120.1:0-6399 GCA_964458145.1 uncultured Desulfovibrionales bacterium
CGACCTCCATAGGCGGCGGGGATGTGTATGTCAAGAAAAGGCAACATTCAGCCCAGGGCCGTTATCGATAACGCGGTATCCTTTCAACCTGAAATCTATGCCTCGAGTCATTGCAGTTACGACCCGGTCATGGGAACGAATGAGTACGACAGTCCCGGGAAGAGCATTCCCGCTCATTATTTCCAGGAGAGGCTGGGGTTCTATTTTCCTGATATGGTTCAACATGTCGACTGGGCAGAACTACAAATTTCTGGACAAGGAGTTTCAGAAGATTGTAAACGACGATGCAATCGGCAGACGGTATACTGACAACTTCGTCGGGGGCTGGTGAGCAAGGAACTCACAAGGCCCGCCATGAATATTCTCATTTTTCAACTGGTTTGTATCGGGAGCGCACATGAAAACTATCCGAGGCACTGGGCTGAAATGGCTCAAAACCTTTCATATGTTTTTTGCCTGTTTGTGGGGAGGCGGGGCCATGGGGCTTGTCATTCTGCAGCTGGCCATTCGCCCTCAGACGGGTGATGCGCTGCACATGAGGGATTTGTGCATAAAAACCATTGACGATTATATCATTGTCTCGGGTGCGTTCGGGTGCATGGCGACAGGTATTCTGTTTGCCGTGTTCACCAGCTGGGGATTTTTCAAGTATCGCTGGGTCATCATAAAATGGGTCGTGAATATCGGTTTCATCATCGCAGGATACGTGTATTTCATTCCCTGGCTCGATCATGCCGAGGTCCTTTCCAATCGCATGCGGCTGACAGCCCTGCAGGATGCCGAATACCTGCATACCAAAACCTTGAATCTGGAGATGGCTGTCTTTCAGGTGCTGGTTCTTTTTGTGCTGATCTTTGTTTCCGTGTTCAAACCATGGATGACGCGGCATCGTGCTTCGCACGCGTCAGGACAGGTGTCGGGTATCAAGAAAGGATAACAGGGCAGGGATACGGCCATCAAAAAACGGGTTCATCCGGTTTATCGGATGAACCCGTTTTTTGGTGGCCGTGCGGGCAGCGGGACGGGGCGTTTGCCTTCTCTCCCGGGGATGTCGTTCGGGGATGTCATCCCGAAATGTCATCGTTACAGTTTCAGGAAATCTTCCAGGGAGCAACGTCCGTTTACCATGACAGGCAGCTCGATGTCCTTGCCGTTGTACCGGACGCGAACAAGGTGGTCGTTGCCGGACTGGTAGATCTCGATCTGCATGTGGGCCGCATACTGCGGGGGAATCGACAGCTGGTTTCCCATGAGCTTCATGAGGGGCAGGATGGTGGTGTCATGCCCGGAGTACAGCTTGAACTTGACGCCATCCTTTTTCAGGGAGGCCTGTTCGAGATCTTTTTTGATGGTCTCGAGCAATTCCATTCCCATCAGCTGAGAGACCTTTTCATTGGTGAACTGAAATGCCAGGGCCCATTCGCAGAGATCGATGATTTCGGTTTCATCCTGCTGCGTCAATCCCTCGGGCCGGGGGATGTCATGGGCTTTTCTCACGATAAGCACATCTCCGATGGTCAGCACATCGTTGAGGTCTTTTACCTCGTTTCCGAGAATACGCTCCCATTGCTGGAACTGTTTGTGGGAGGCTGTTTCCTTGCGCACCCATTCCCTGTCATTGAATACGTATCGTTGCAAAATTTTCTGGTACTCAGGATAGGAGTTCATGAGCAATGAAGATCCCTCCGGTACGGTTCGCAGGGGAATGGGCTGATACCCGGAAGGTAATGCGTAGGCGCCTCGAGGCAAGTTGGGACCGGATCCCAAAGGGTACAAACCGAACAACAGGCACTGGGCACTCTGGATGGTCCTGTTGATTCCATTGGCCAACGCATACACGGAACCATTTTCATAGGTTGCAGGCAATAATGAAAACTGATCGACATACCGCTCTCGCAGGTATGTTCCCAGCTCGAATTGCTGGTGCATGCCAAGGGGGGTGAGTTCGCTGTTACCACTTTTCCAGGTATGGGGATCGTTTTTCAATTGCGCAAAGGGCGTTCTATCACCATGGCGTATGACAGTGACAACGAATATCAGTTTTTCCGATTCCATTGCCGCCAGCGCACCTGGTACGTGATGCAATGATGCCATCACCAGCAGGGCGATGAACCAGACTGCCACTCTCAGTTGTTTCATGATGTCTCCTCGGTAGTGATCCCACAACAAAAATCACGCTCTCCATCCGGTTTTCGGGAATGTTTTCCGGTCAAGGCGTCATGTCTGCACGTGGGGATGTGCATGATCCACATTCATGGGCGTGGCATGGATCTGGTCATATGTCTGCATCTTGGAAAGGGTGAGCATGGTTGTCATGTCTTTTTCGGGCAGGGGTTTGCTGAGATAGAATCCCTGGAGATAGTGGCAGTTCATGTCGTTCAGCATGACCGCCTGGGTTTTGGTTTCCACGCCCTCGGCAATGACCTCGCGGTTGAGTCCACGGGCCAGAGAGATGATACTGGCGACGATGGGGGACCGATTCTCCGGGTCGAGCAGCCCGTCCACAAAAACCTTGTCGATTTTCAGGGTGTGGTAGGGCAGTTCCTCCAGGTAGCGCAGAGATGAGTAGCCCGTGCCAAAATCGTCCAGGGCGATGGAGAATCCGGCCTCGCAAAATTTTTCGATGATGGATTTGGCTGTTTCGATATCGTACATCATGCTCGTTTCCGTCACTTCGAGCTCCACATGTTTGATATCGATGTGCCGCTCCCGGGCACTGGTAATGATGAAATCCACAATGTCCTGACTGTACAGAGATCGTGTCGACAGATTGATGGAAAGCACGCCCGACCAACCATCGGCCTGCCATATGGCCAATTGGTCGAATCCCTTGTGGACGACGATACGGGTGATGTCGTTGATGAGATCCGATTTTTCCGCCACGGGGATGAATTGGCCGGGTGGGATCAGATCACCGTCTGAAGTTTGCCAGCGTACCAATGCCTCGATGCGGGCGATTTTTCCCGTCTGGGTGAAGATGGGTTGGAAATGAAGGAGCAAATCATCGTTTGCAATGGCGGTCTTCAACTGCTGTTCCAGGGTGTACTCATTGCGCACGCGCTCGTGCATTTCGTAATCGTAAAAGGCCGCCTGCTTCTTTCCCTGACTCTTGGCCTTGTACATGGCCATATCGGAATTGGCCAGCAACTGATCGAGGGAGGTTCCGTCATCAGGAAAAACCGCAATGCCGCAGCTCATGGACAGGTTGACGCTGACGGTGTCCGACAGGGCAAAGTCGGTATCGAACACCGCCATCAGCTTGTCGATCATCAGACTCACGATTTTTCGTTTGGCAACGTTGCCAAGCACCACGATGAACTCATCGCCGCCCAGTCGGCCGACCAGATCGTTGCCGCGAAGGGACCGTTTCAGACGTTTGGAGACTTCCTGCAGTACAAGGTCGCCGCTTTGATGACCGTAATTGTCATTGACGTGTTTGAAGTTGTCGAGATCGATGAAGAAGACGGCCAGTTGCTTGCTCGATTCCTTGCCCGCATCAACAAGTGACCGAATATGCTCACTGATGAACTTGCGATTGGGGAGTCCTGTCAGCGAATCATGATACGCCTGATGCTGGATGAGCTCTTCCTTGGCCTTGAGTTCGGAGACATCACGCAGAATGAATGCATGGTGTGAAATGTGACCCTGGGCATCCCGGATGGTGGAGACACTCATATGAAAGGCTCTGATCGGTGCGTCGCCCGAAACATTGGAGGCATTGCCTTCCCAGGTTCCCCGGGAACGGATCGTTTTCCAGACGGCATCGGCATCCAGGGCGCTGCCGCCTCCGGCAAGAAGGCGGAGAGGATCCTTGCCCTCCAGTTCCTCTCTGGACAATCCGATGAGCTGCGGAAAGGCCGGGTTGAGCAATTCGATACGCCCGTCCGCATCGGTGATGCACATGCCTTCACGACAGCAATTGAACATCTCGTGCATGAGGTTCAGTTCTCGGTTGGCCGAGGAAAGCTGCTGTGTTCTGATTTCGACCCGCTCTTCCAGGGTATCGTGGGCCTCACGCAATCTGCGCTGGCTGTCCTCGATGGATTCAGCCATGGCATTGAAGGTTTCGGCCAGGCCTTCGATCTCATCATTGCTTCTGATGGTCACGCGTTTACCGTTGAAACCCTCTGCAATGGAAGAGCGGACAAACCGTTCGAGTGCCAGAATGGGATTGACGATTTTTCGACTGACCAGCGCTGAGAGCAGAAAGCCGAAGAAAAGGACCCCGAGAGCGGTGGACCAGGTTGCCATGTACATCCGATTCTGGGCCGCGTAATAGGTGTCCGGCTTCAGGCCGATGGAGAGTTTACCGAGGTCGAGGCCCATCTGAGAGAGCGTCGAGGTATAGTGGTACACTTCGGCGTCCACAATGGAACTGTGGACAAAGCCACCGGTATCTTCGGGAGTTCGTTGCAGAGATGCACAAGGATCATTCGCTTGCATGAACCATCTGTCGTGAAGAAAGACAGCGGAACCCTGGTCCTTTCTCGTGATGACGATATAGGCGATGGAGTCCCTGCGGGAAACAATGGAAAAGCATTGTTCAACGACCGTTGCGACATCATCGGAGATGAGAGCCGACAGAATCGTTTCCTTGATGGCGACCGAGAGATTTTTGGACTGGGAGTCGAGAGTGGTGACCAGTGCTTTTTGTTCAATGGGAATGATGGCCGCGACAAAAACTATCACGATTGCCAGTGAGAGAAGGAGACTGACGAGAGTCGTCTTTGCACGTATGCCGCGTAGCATGATCAATACGGATATTCCTGAGCTGTGGGGGAAAACATCGTCTCGGCGGAGTCGATATATCCCTCTTTGTATTTCAAGAGATTGGAAAGCTGAAAGAGTGTGTATATCTGCTGACCCCGGGGTAATTCCTGGATGTGCAGGGCAGTGTCCAGGACCATTCCCTTGAGATCGTCCTTTATTTTGTCGGTGAAGCACAGGACATGACTCAAAACGCAGGGGGATACGGCCAGTGCTGTGAGACGCTGGGGGATTTGCGGATTGAGTTCGGCCATGACGTCATAGGCGTATCTGGTGACAAGGCCGACTTCGATTTTGTTGAAGAACAGCTGGATGATGATCCTGGATGGACGGGGTTCCAGGGTGATGCGGGAGAAAAATGTTTCCTGGCAGGGGAGACCCTTGTCCTTGAGCAGGGTTCGAAGCCATTCCCGGCCCACGATGTCATGGCCGAGCTCGCTCATGATGTACAGCGGTTTGTCGGCCAACTCCTCGAGGGTGGATATGCCCGAGTCCTTGTTCACCACGAGCATGTATTGCTGATCCATACCATTGGAACCCATGGCAACGGCTCCGGGCTCGAGACGGTAGGTGTTTTTGAGCCGGATGTAGTAGGGGGTCGGCATGAATATCAGATCCACGATCTTCGAGTCCAGAACCTTTTTGAGATGCTCGTAATTCTCCACATAGTGCGGTGTCACTCTTTTGAAAGACGTATTTGCGGCCCGCATTTCCTCCAGCCACAATTTCATGCCGGCTTTTGCATCCCGCGAATTGACGGCGCCTGAAAAGAATGCCGAAGGAATCCCGAAATCCAGGGTTCTGGGTTCGGCATGTGCGATCCGCGGCCCCAGCACACAAAGGGCGGCAACGACCGTGAGCCAGGCAATTGCCCTGGTATGTCTAGTCGGCAGCAAGTCCATCGGCGATCTGTTTCCCCAGGAGCATCTCGATTTTGGCGAGAGTTTCGTAGTGAGTATATCGGGCCCTGTAATGGCCTGCAGCAGTCAGGGATTCCGCAATCTGGGCCTCGATGATGTCGCGGGTCTCCACCATGTGCACGGCGTAGGCCTTTTCGTTGAGCAGGCGATTCTCCCGGGCAGCAACCATGGCATCCCGTGTGGTCTGCACCTGACGTGCACTGCGTGCAGCCGCCAGACAGAGGTTTTTCATGTGCAGGGCCAGGCCGTGTTCGAACACGATTTTCTTTTTCTTCAGTTGACGCAGCATGGCCTGTGTCCTGTCGACGGAGGCGCTGGTGCCGAAACCGCTGAAAAGGGGCAGGGTGACGTTCAATCCGCCGGTCAGACGTTTCTTGTCCTTGTCGGTGACAATGCCCAGGTCGTAGTCGTTGACTGTTTTTCTGAAATTGCCGAACAGCGTGGGTATCCAGACCGATGGGATGGAAGGGAACGCTTGTTTCTCTGATAGCGATGTCCTCGTTCCAGTCGAGCCCCATGATATTGACCAGAGAGGCCCCGGCCAGTTCGACATTGGCGTCCAACCCGGCAACCGTGGTTTTGATGGTTTCCACAAAATACTTGTTGCGCAGAAAATCCGTCTTGAGAACGCCGCCGAGGCCCTGTTCGTAGAAGCGCTTGGTCACGAAGAGGGTCGCCTCCATCCTTTCAAGGGTATCATGGCCAAGGGCCT
>CAYWJL010000121.1:0-6379 GCA_964458145.1 uncultured Desulfovibrionales bacterium
ATTGGTTGTCCTTGAAAATACATCATAAAAAACCCCCGGTCTGGATATCTCCAAATCGGGGGTTTGACAATCGGGGTAGGGCGGATGTTTTTTGTTTGCCCTCGCCTTTCGAGGGGCCGTCACACAGGGCACGGCGCGCCGTGCCCCTACGGGTCAGAGGACAGAGAAAAGATGCCTGTCATTGGCGCGACGTGTTTTTCCTGCGCACTGCGTACTGTGTACTGCGCCCTCTCCCCTATTTCTCCGGATCGACCAACCCTTTCACGAACCACCGCTGCATGAACAGCACCACCAGTACCGGCGGGAGCATGACGATGAGCGATCCGGCCATGGCCACGTTCCAGAAGGGGAGGTCGTCGGCCTGGGGGATGATGTTCTGGAGGCCGATGACGGCGGTCATCATCTTGGGGTTGGTGGTGATTAAAAGCGGCCAGAGATATTGGTTCCAGCCATACACGAATTCGATGACCACCAGAGCGGCGATATTGGTTTTGGAAAGGGGGAGCAGGATCTTGCGGAAAAAGGTCATGGCCGAGGCCCCGTCCATCTTGGCGGCTTCGCAGAGTTCTTCGGGGATGGTGAGGAAGAACTGCCGGAACAGAAACGTACAGGTTGCCGAGGCCACCAAAGGCAGTATCAGGCCGGGATAGCTGTCCAGGAGGCTCAAATCCATATTGATCTCGATATCATGGGTAGCAAACCAGTCGATCAGCCAATCCAGATGGAGCAGATCGACCAGTGCCTGGAGCGGTCCGAACAGATTGGCCGCCATCTCGTAGGTCGGCAGAATACGCACCTCCACCGGGAGCATGAGGGTGCAGAAGACCGAAATGAAAGCGAGCTTGCGCAGCCGGTAATCGAAATACACGATGGAGAAAGCCCCGAACAGGGAAACGATGATCTTGCCGAAGGTGATCCCCGAGGCCATGATGAACGAGTTGGTCAGCTGGGTTCCCAGATCCCCCTTGATCCAGGCCTCCTTGATGTTGACCATGAACTGATCGCCGGGAATGAGCGGCATGGGGACCTTGGAGACCTCTTCGATGGGCAGGGTCGCGGCGATGAGCGCGTAGATGATCGGAAACCCGACGATCAGAATGCCCAGAATGAGAAACACATAGGTCAACGCGTCGAGAATGGGTGTCTTTTCTACCATGATCTATCCCGTGTATTGGACTTTTTTCTCCACATACTTGAACTGGAGAATGGTGACGATGATGATGATGCTCATGAGAATGACGGACTGTGCCGAGGACGAACCGAGATTGAGCCCGATGAAACCGTCCTGATAGACCTTGTAGACCAGAATGTTCGTGGACCCGCCCGGACCGCCCTGGGTCATGGTGTGAATGACCCCGAAGGTCTCGAAAAAGGAATAGATGATGTTCATGACCATGAGGAAAAAGAGCGTGGGCGAAAGAAGGGGCAGGGTGATGTTCCAGAACCGCCTGAAGGGGCTGGCTCCGTCCATGGCCGCCGCCTC
This sequence comes from uncultured Desulfovibrionales bacterium, assembly GCA_964458145.1. Classification (GTDB taxonomy): domain Bacteria; phylum Desulfobacterota; class Desulfovibrionia; order Desulfovibrionales; family Desulfomicrobiaceae; genus Desulfoplanes. The sequence continues at coordinate 1,484 of CAYWJL010000121.1, forward strand.
GATGAGGGAGGTGGGAATGGCCTGCATCCCGGCGATGAAAAACACGAAATTGTAGCTGATCTCCTTCCAGGCACTGGCCATGATGACCATGACCATGGCGTCGGACCCGTGCAGTACCGGATTCCAGTCCACGCCAAAGGTCTTCTTGATGGCCAGGGCGACCACCCCGTACGAGGGATGGAGCAGAAAAAGCCATAAAATCCCGGAGATGGCCGGAGCCACGGCGTAGGGCCAGATGAGCATGGTCCGGATCACAGCCTTGGCCTTGAGAGCCCGATTCCCCAATGTGGCGATAAAAAGCCCCAGGGAAATGGAGGTCACGGCCGTTGCCAGGGAAAAAACCGCAGTGATCCCGATGGATTTGAGGTACAAAGGATCGGTCAACAGATCCTTGAAGTTGTCGAACCACACAAAACTGGTGTGCAATCCAAAGGGATCGCTCAGGAGCATGGAGTTGATCAATCCGTTTAACGCCGGCCAGTAGAAAAAGGTCACGGTGACCAGCAGCTGGGGCAGGATCAACAGATAGGGCAGGTACTTGTTGGAAAAGATGGATCGCTTGATCATGGCGGACTCGTCGTGAAAATGCGGGAAAAAGACATACCGCCCCGTGATGGGCGGGGCGGTATGGTTTCAACGTTCATCAGCAAGTGAGGCTACTGGTAGATCTTCTCAAAGGAACGGAGTTCCTTGTTGCCACGTGCCACGGCATCATCCAGGGCCTGCTGGGGGGTCTTGGAGTCGTTCCAGACCTTTTCCAGTTCCTCGTTGATGATGTTGCGGATCTGGACGAAATAGCCCAGGCGCAGACCGCGGGAATTCTTGGTGGGAAGAGCACGGGTGAGCTGCTTGATACCCACTTCCTGGTAGGGCTGTTCCTTGTAGTAGCCCTGCTTCTTGAGCTCGTCATACGCGGTCAGGGTGATGGGAAAGTACCCTGTCTGCTTGTGCCAGAAAATCTGCTGTTCGGGCTGGGCCAGAAAGTTCAGGAACGCGGCAACGCCCTTGTATTCCTTTTTGGAATGACCGAGCAGGACCCAGTTGGAGGCACCGCCGATGATGGAGTTCAGGGGTTTGGTCATCCAGGCTTCAACAGGCAGAGGAGCCACGTCCCACTTGAAATCCTTGACCGCCTTCTTCAGTTTGGCAATCCCGCTGATGGAATCGATGTACACGGCCGCATTCTGAGCGATGAACTCGGCCTTGGGGCCCTGGTACTTCTGGCCGCCGTACAGAAAACGCTTGTCCTTCATCCAATCCTTGAGCTGGGCAATGTGGGCGACAACCGGGGGGCTGTTGAACTCCAGCACGCAATCCAGACCTTCGTAGCCGTCGGCCTTGGAGGCAAAGGGCAGGTTGTGAATGGCACAGAAATTCTCGATCTGGGTCCAGGACTGCCAGGCAGTGACCAGACCGGCGGGAGCGATCTTCTTGTCGATCATGGTCTTCAAGATCTTGCCGAGCCCGTCCCAGGTCAGAGGTTGGGTCTTGGACGGCATGGGGATGCCCGCCTTCTTGAACATGTCCGCGTTATAGTACATGACCGGGGTGGAGGAGTTGAACGGCATGGACATGAGCTTGCCGTCCTTGTTCATGTAATAGGACAAGACGGCCTGGAGATAGTCGTTCCAGTTGATGTTGTACCCGGCATCGGCCATGAGCTGGTACACGGGATAGATGGCCCCTGAAAGCATCATGGTCTGCGTGCCGACCTCGAAGCTCTGGAGGATGTGCGGCTGTTTGTGGGCCCGGATGGCCGCGATGCCCGCATTGAGGACTTCTTCGTAGTTCCCTTTGTTCGTGCCGATGACAACATACTCGTCCTGTGACTGGTTGAACTTGTCGATCAATGCCTTGCAGACTTCGCCCCGGGCGCTCCGCATGGCATGCCACCAGTTGATCTCGATCTTCTTGGCCATGGCGTTGCCGCCCACAAGCAGCATGAGCCCGGTCAGAAGGGCCGCTACAATTCGTTTACCGCGCATCGTTTCTACCTCCGTTTGTAAGGTATCGGATTGGTTGAACACAAATCTTCGTGACAGTATTGTGACAAACTTTTTAGGTCAAGATAGTTTTTATCAGCAAGGACTTGTCGCAAAATTACTATAACATACTGTTATTTTTGATTTTTAACTAAAATAATATCCTTTCTTGTCGTTTTCGTATCGTTGAACTATGTGCTTCGAGTTACATTTGTTGGACACGATCATTCATTATCGTTGAGATCTTCATGCGGTTCACGAACGACTCGACACAACAACATATTGAAATAAAGAGAAAATATATGCTACGCAAGGACTATCAGGTCGCCGTCATCGGCGGCGGCATCAACGGGACAGGAGTGGCCAGGGAAGCGGCCTCCCGGGGGTACTCCACGCTTCTCGTGGAAAAGAAGGATTTCGGCCATGCCACTTCGGGACAGAGCTCCAAGCTGGTCCATGGAGGCATCCGGTACCTGGAAAACTATGACTTCAAGCTGGTGCGTGAGGCTCTCAAAGAGCGCCGGGTTCTCCTGCAGACAGCGCCCCACCTGGTCCACCCGCTGCGGTTCAACATTCCGGTGTACAAAGACGACAAACGCCCCGCATGGATGGTTCAGACAGGGTGCAAACTCTACGACCTGTTTGCAGGCCGTCAGAATCTTCAGCCCTCGAGCCGGCTGTCCACCCGGGAGATGCATGGCCTGTCCATGCTCCGTCAGGACGATCTGTCCGCCGTGCTCCAGTACTCCGACGCCCAGACCGATGATTCACGCCTATGTCTGGCAACGGCCCTGACCGCTGAAATCTACGGTGCCGACGTTCATAACTACATGACCGCCAGGGATGTCCGGGCCAAGGGCACCCATTACGAACTCGACCTCCATGACAATCGTTCAGGCGAGGATCACATGATCAGGTGCCGCTATCTGGTCAACGCGGCCGGTCCCTGGGTCCCCGGCCTCGACAGAGAGCTCTCCCAGCAGGCCGGTCATCCGGATCTCAGGTATGTCAGGGGGATACACTTCGTGGTTCCCAAAATGTTCGACCATACCGGTTTTCTGGTCATGCCCGCGGACGGCCGTATCGTCTTTGTCCTCCCCTGGAAGGAGGACTTCACCCTCATCGGAACCACGGAATCCGAGTTCACCGGGGACGAATTCGACACCATTCCCCCCAGCGATGAAGAGATCGGCTATCTCATCGATGTGACCAATCACTATTTCCCCACGAGCAAGCTGACCCCGGACGACGTACTGCACATCTACTCGGGTGTACGCAGCCTCGTTTCCCACGGCGAATCCAACATGACCACCATGTCCCGGGAATATACCATTGTCGACGATCAGCAATCCGTTGGTTCTGGCTATCTCGGGGTATTCGGGGGCAAGCTGACCACCTACCGTTCCCTTGGAGAAAAAGTGGTCGACCGCATCGCCGGCGATCTGGTTCCTGCTGCACCGCGCAATCATCACACCGACAGGGACCCCATCATCGGCGCGGGAACGGTTCCCGAAGGCCTGGCCCACGCCTGGTCCCGACGTCTCCAGGCACGGGGCGTGAATCCGGGTCACATAGCGGCCTGGAAAAAACAGCACGGCAGTCAATGGCTGGAGGTGGCCAGGATTGTGCTCGAAGAACGTGGATTCGAACAGGAGATCCTGCCGGGCCTGTGCCGGGGAGAACTCGCCTACATGAAAACAATGGAAAAGGCGGTTTCCCTGAACGACATCATTGTCCGCAGGACCAAACTCGTTTATACGGCCTCGCAGAACGACAAGGATATCCTGCAGAGCGAGTTGGATAAATTATAGCTGACAAGCCGGCCCAACATGCATGAACACTCAGGGATGACCTGGTTGCGTGGTGTTCCCTGAATGCTTGCGAACGCATTCTCACTTGGGACCGGCAGGGAGAGAACAATGGCAGAAGTCGTGATTTCCGACGTGTACAAGATGTATGGCAAGGTGGAAGCGATCCATGGAATCAACCTGGACATCGAGGACAAGGAATTCATCGTCTTTGTCGGTCCTTCAGGGTGCGGCAAATCGACCACATTGCGCATGATCGCCGGGCTGGAGACCATCTCCGCAGGAACCATGCGCATCGGCGATCGGGTCATCAACGACCTGGCTCCCAAAGACCGCAGCGTCTCCATGGTCTTCCAGAACTACGCCCTGTACCCGCATATGAATGTCTACGACAACATGTCATTCGGTCTCAAACTCAAGAAACATCCCAAAGAGGTCATCCAGAGCCGGGTGCAGGAAGCCGCCGAGATCCTCGGACTGACCAAGCTGCTCAAGCGCAAACCCTTTGAACTTTCCGGCGGTCAGCGCCAGCGCGTGGCCATGGGTCGGGCCATTGTGCGCAAACCTGCGGTCTTTCTGTTCGACGAACCCCTGTCCAATCTGGATGCCAAGCTCAGAACCCAGATGCGGGCGGAGATCAAGCGACTGCACCAGAAGGTCCGGTCGACCATCGTGTACGTGACCCACGATCAGGTCGAGGCCATGACCCTGGCCGACCGCATCGTGGTCATGCGTGACGGGTACATCGAACAGGTGGGCAGCCCGGTGGAACTCTTCCAGCATCCCGTCAACACCTTTGTGGCCGGATTCATCGGCAATCCCCCCATGAACCTGGTCCCCTGCAGCCTTGCAGGCGATGGAACGAGCATCTCCTGCAAGGGCACATTCTCCCTGCCCATACCCGACGACACGGCCAAGGCCCTGCGCGACAACGGTCACGGCAACAAGGACGTCATCCTGGGCATCCGGCCGGAAAATCTGAGTGTGAACGACGGCAAGCAGGAACATGTACCCGACGCCTGCAAAGTAGACGCATTGGTCGATTTCGTGGAACCTCTGGGGAGCGAGACCTATCTCCACGTCAAGATCCAGGATATCTCCTTTTT
>CAYWJL010000122.1:0-853 GCA_964458145.1 uncultured Desulfovibrionales bacterium
GGGTGATGGTGATCCAGACCTCGAAGGTCAGGTAGGTGGCGGCCATGAGTTCCATGCCCTGGAAGGTCAGTTCCTGGATGGAGATGACCGAGACGATGGCCGAATCCTTGATGGTGGAGATGAATTGGCCTGCCAGGGGGGGAAGGACCATGCGAACGGCCTGGGGCAGGATGATGAACCGCATGGTTCCCCACCAGCCAAATCCCAGGGCGTTGCCTGCTTCCCATTGGCCCTGGTCCACGGAATCGATGCCGCTGCGTACGATCTCCGTGATGTAGGCACCTTCGTAGATGCCCAGGGTGATCACGGCCGTGAGAAAGGATGCGAGCTGGGTGGTGGGTCCGAAGAACCATTCCAGCACGGATTTTGTCATGGGTGAGCACGAGTCCACGCAGTTTTCGATGCCCAGAAGGGGCATGATCTGTTCGCCGACGAAAAAATAGAAGATGAACACCAGGACCAGGGGGGGCAGGTTCCGGCTCAAGGAGACATAGGCTCCGCCGAGCCACCGCCTCACCCGGTGCGTGCTGATACGCATGCACCCCATGCCGATGCCGATGAAGGTTGCCAGGATGGTGGACCAGATACTCAGCCGGATGGTGGTCACCAGCCCCTGGATGAGGATGTTTGACACCCATCGTTTCTGCTCTTCGTCATACCGGAAGAGATATTGGGGGATGACCGACCAGTCCCAGGTGTAGTCGAGATTGGTTGTGGCACGGTGGTACAGCCAAACGGCCCCGGCCATGAGGATGACCAGGATGATCAGGTCGAGGATGGAGAATCTGCGCTGCGAGTGTGGTCGGTGCATGAGAAAAAGATGCCTGCGGGGAAAACCCCGCAGGCTTTTTTT
>CAYWJL010000122.1:863-6251 GCA_964458145.1 uncultured Desulfovibrionales bacterium
ACAACCAGGGGTGTGGTTTATGCCCTCGATGGCCGTGCTGACAACAAGGGCGGACAGTTCTGCTCTTTAGAGTACACAGGTCCGGCCCGGGATAGAGATATATCGTATGAAGGCTACTTGATCCGCTTTTCCCAGTCCAGGGTCTTGAACCAGTAATCGTATCGGGCTTCCAGCCAGCCTTCGGCCGAGGTGACGATGATCCAGTTGTTCAGGAAGTTAAGGAAATCGGGATCGCCTTTTTTGATGGCAAATCCGATGGGCTCCTTGGTGAAGGTGTCCTTGCCCAGAGGGAGAAAGAGTTTTTTGGCGTGCCGGATGGCCTGTTGGGAGGGGAACGGGGCCGATGCGACCATGGCGTGGGCCTTGCCGATGAGGACTTCCTGCAGGGCCTGAGCCTCTTCGTCGAAGAGGCGTAATGTGGCCTTGGGCATGAATCGTTTGGCCGCCTGAACAGGGGTTGCGCCGGTGCGTGCGGACAGGGTCACCGATGGGTTGTTGAAGTCTTCCAGACTGTCGAACCCGGCGGCCAGTTTTTTGTTGGCCACCATGGACATGCCCGAGAATTCATAGGGGATGGTGAAGTTGACCTTGAGATTGCGTTGGGGGGTGATGCCCATGCCGCCGATGATGATGTCGAACTTGCCGGTCAGAAGCGCCGGGATGATGCCTGACCATTTGGTGGGGATGAATTCGGGTTTGACCCCCATGTCCTGAGCAAGCCGGGTGGCCACGTCGATTTCATAACCGATGAAGGTACCTGTCTTGTCCTTCATGGCCCAGGGAACAAAGGTGGAAAAGCCGATTCTCAGTTTGCCGCTGCGCACGACCTTTTCCAGCGTGCTCGCATCGCGGAGCTGTTCGGTGACCGGGGCGGCTATGGTCAATGCGGATGTAGCCAGAAATATGATAGTACAGAGAAAAAGCGGGAACAGGGACATTCGAATGCGCATAACAGATCCTCCTTTGAATGGGGTTGGCAGGGCAGCGACAGGATGAAGAGAGTATACACGAAAAAGAGGGGCAAGAAAACGGGAAATTCGGGACTCACCACGTCTTGCGTTGCATCAGCATTGCCAAAAGTGAGAGAAAGCCGGTCAGTATCAGATAGATGGCCGCCACGGTGAACCAGATCTCAAAGGTCAGAAAGGACTCCGCAATGATGGCCTGCCCCTGCATGGTCAGGTCATAGACGGCGATGGTGCTCACCAGGGCCGAGTCCTTGATGAGCGAAATGCCCTGGCTGGTCAGGGGAGGAATGATCCTGCGCAATGCCTGGGGCAGAACCACCAGCCGGTACAGGTCGAAGGTGGACATGCCCAGGCTGTATCCTGCCTCCCATTGTCCCTTGGGGATGGAACGGATGCCTGCCCGGAAGATTTCCGAGGCATAGGCCCCTTCGAACAGGCTCAGAGCCAGAACGGCAATGGCGAATCTGTCCAGCCCGATGATGGGTGAGATCACGAAATAGAGAAAGAAAATCTGAATGAGCAGCGGGGTGTTGCGGATGAATTCCAGATACACCCGGGCCACGCTCCGGGCCATGAAGGAGTGGGAAAGGCGCATCATGGCCGTGGTCAGGGCGATGGCAAAGGCGAGGAGCAGACTCCAGCCGGTGATTTTCAGGGTCACCACCAGACCGGTGAGGAGAGGGCCGGGAACAAAGCCGGAATCCTGCCATGTGTAGATATATTTGGGAACCTGGTACCATTGCCAGTTGTACCCGAGATCCGCCGAGCCGTGAACGATGAGCCAGGTCACAAGGGCGAGCACCCCCAGAAATTTGGCAAGGTCGATGAACCAGGCCAGGGCTGTCCGAGCGGGGGAGAAAGAAGGGGATGCGGCTATCGTGGACATGGCTGTCAAAGGATGGATTGTCTGGTATGTCGGTTTGTTGGCGATTTCTGCAAAGAATTATCTTTAGGCAAATCCCGTCGTTCTTGTCAAACCGGAGGGACTGCGGCCGGTGATCAGATCTGCGAGCATGGGTTGTCATATGCGGGAATCGGGTCTCTGCCCCGATGGCACATGACACAATGTTTCAGGAATACGTAGGGGCACCCCTTGCGGGTGCCCTTCAGGCAGGATGTGATGAGGATGCATCACATATGCAGGAATGTATCACAAAGGGCACCCGCAAGGGGTGCCCCTACAGATGATGGAGGATCATGACGACCCGTTGCCCTGCATGGCCTGATGTTCCCGGGTGAGTTCCGCCAGCAGGTCTTGCAATGTCCATGTGGCGGAGATGGGGGTCAGGGTCGCCCAGATGGGGCGGGGCAGGGCAAGATTTCTGTACAGGTCCATGAATGCATGGAGCTCGTGTTCAAGAAGTCCGGCCATGATCACAAAGGGTGCGGTGAGGGATGCATCCTCGGCACTGCTCTGGTCTTCTCTGGTGAAGAGTGCCTCGAGTGTGAGCCCGGTGTCATCCGGGGATGGACAGGTTACGGGCAGGTCCCTGAAGTTCTCGGATTCCTTCAGGGCAGAGGTCAGAAGGTTGTGGGCATCGAGGGTAAGGCCATACGCCAGGATTTTTCGGGGCCCGTACAGCCGGTTGTCCGACCTGCCCACGGGCTTGAAGGTGTTTTCCGTCATACTTGCTGCTCCGGTTGTGCGGGTTGAGATGCTGCTTCGCGGACCCGTTCGAGAACATTGTCGGGGTCGAGCCCGTATTTATCGGCCATTCCCTGGATGGTTTCGAACAGGGCGTTGCACAGAACGCATTCCCCGGCCTGCCGGTCATAGCTGCGAAACACGGGTTCAGTCGTCTTGTACTGGGCCACGATTTCCAGAATCTGGGTGGCGGAGGTGATGTCTTGAGGGGTCATACAATCAGTCCTCGTCATAGGTGAGTTGCAGGCCCGAGCCCACTTCATGCACAGGAAGAGCGGCGGCCAGGGCGATCTTGCTCATGAGATCCGTGCAGTGGCAGGGATGCAGGGCCTGGATTCCCTGGGCTGCCAGATAGCCGGTGGTCTGCTCCATGCGGGCTTGGGGCGGGGACTGCAGATGGAACCCGCCGATGACATCAAAGACCTTTTTGGTTCCGCAGACCTTTTTGGCATATTCCACGGTGTTACAGACCCCGGCATGGGCGCATCCTGTTATGATCACCAACCCCTGGGAACTTACATAGGCCAGAGAAGAATCATCCATAAGATCGTCCGGGATCATGGTTCCGTCCTTTTCCGTCTCACCGAGTCGGGACTCCTCAAAGGGAAATATCCGGGGGATTTCTCCCAGAAAGACCAGTCTTTCGGTGAGCCACAGGGGCTCGCGGGTCAATCGTGTGTCCATGTGCCGGGCCAGCTTGTCAAGGGACAGCATGGATCCGATTTCCGGGAGCCCCATGACCGTCTTGGTGGCGAAAACTTCGGGGTGGCCGACCAGGGTGGGGCGGCGCAAAGGCTGCCCTTCGATCATGGCCTCGGTCATTCCTCTGATCAGCGGATCCAGGCCCCATGTGTGGTCCAGGTGCCCGGGGGAAAGAGCGATCCAATCCAGGTTCATGAGGTCGATGCCCAGTTTTGTCGCATTGGTCATGAAGGCGTCACTATAGCCGAGATCAAAGAGCACCTTGGTGCCTTCGTCCTCGATGTACAGGGAAATTCCGGGTTCCCCCAGGAGGTAGCGGTCGATGAGGGTGTTGTTATCAACGAGTACGGTCAGTTGCATGGTTGTTCCTTGATGTTCGAAGAAAGAATGTGGATCACGGAAAAATACTCATCCCCGTGATTTTGTTGATCAGAAGTCCCGAGGGTTTGTCCAGGTTTCTCAGTTCATCCCCGGGGTACAGGGTGGTGATGACGGTTTTGCCGAGGATATGGCGACCTTCTTTTCCGGTCAGGGATCTGGTCTTGAGTCCCCAGGCGTTGTGCATGATGACGGGTTGGCCCTGATAGGCGCCCAGGTACAGGGTGACGTGCCCGGGCATCCAGATGATGGTTTTGAAAGGAATGGCCTGTTCTTTGATGATATGTTCCTTGTCCTCGGGCGACAATCCGGCAAGGTCGATCCGGTGTCCCTGCAAGGCCTGCTGGGAGGAATTACGGTTTAGCCAGATGCCGAAGGGGGTCATGAAATCCCTGGTCATGGCCGAACAGTCCCGGTTGGCGTACATGCCTCCCCATCCATAGAACTGGCCCATGAAGCCCTCGGCCACAAAAATCTCATTGGCCCGTGTCATGGGCAGGGGGAAGGGGGCCATGTCCAACCTTTGCATCTCGGCCGTGACCAGAACCGCCCGGCGGTCCTGGTCCGCAACCGGGATGAGGAGACAGGGATCGCCTGCGCTGTCTGATCCGACGGGATAAAGAGCACCGATGTGGGTCAAAAATCTGAAGACGCCCCGGCTGTCCACAACGGGACGATCGTCTCGCAGGGGCACGACGAACCGGACGGATTCAAATCTGGCCGTAAAGCTTTCGTCCACCAGGGCCAGGTCACTTACCGTAATCCAACCGTACACAAATCCCGCCTCGATAAGGCCCCATGCCTTGTCCGTCGATACATGGCAGATATGCACGGGGGTTCCGGCCCACATGATGGAGTACTGCATGTAGTCGAAGGGATAGCCTTCGCCGGGTCGATCAAAGGGATAGAATCCGGGATGGTTGGTGGGCAGGGCGCGCACATGGCTGTCTCTGACGGTGATAGCCTGCTGGTTGCTGTTGGGAAAATCAGTCAGATCGCATCGGGTAACAAGGTCTTCCAATTGCCCGGCCGGCCATGGTTGCAGATTTTCTCCCACCAGATTTTTGCCTGCAAACCCGGTGGTGGACCACAGGAGCTTTTCAGGCGCGTAAAGCGTGGTCGCGTTCAGATGCCAGGGGGCAAAAAAATGGTCCAGATAATCCCGGGAGAGCTGCTCCCGGTCAATGATCGTGAGGGAGTCCGGGATGGGCGCGTCCAGACTCGAAGCGATGCTTGAAATATCCTGGGGTATGGTCTGAAGATCCCGTATGACCACGCCGGAAGGGTGTTTGGAGCATGCCGAACAGAGCATGACAAGAAGACAGAAAACCAGCAAGGCTGGTACAATACGAATGTTTCGGTGAATTCGAGGCATGATTGCTGAGGGCTCCCGGTTGGATTATTGGACAAGGCGATTGACTCCGCCCTGAAATGTTTTTACAAATACCATTTCTTGTAATCCAATAATGCACAAAAGGGAAGGTTATGGGTATGGATGCTAGCTTGCAGGAAATGATCAAGGCGTTGACGGTCAAGGAAGTTTTGTTTGCGGATGAAAAACGTGCGGCCATTGATTTCGGTCATTGCGTGTGCGTGTTCGAAAATCATGGAGGCTCCTGGCATACAGTGGGTACCTCCGAGAATGGGGAAAGCGGTCTTTTTTACGAGGATGCCAAAAAGGTGTTCGCCGACAGG
>CAYWJL010000123.1:0-5530 GCA_964458145.1 uncultured Desulfovibrionales bacterium
AGCCCTCCCGAAGTAAAAATGTCGTTGCAAAAACACACTGAAAAATTTCTTAAATCTCTCAAATTTCTTAAATGCCCAACATTTCAGTAACTACCAAGCAACAGGCGACCAGGCTGGAGCAGTTGCATCGCCGGAACCGGTGGGAATGTGTTTGGCGTTATCGCCGTATTTGGTGGCCACATAGAGCTGATACGTGCCTGTCCTATTGGACGTGAATGCCAGAAAATAGCCGTCCGGGGACCAGGCCGGGTCTTCGTCGTTGCCCGGACCAAAGGTTACCTGTCGCTCAAGGCCCGTGGCCAGTTCGGTGACGAAAATCCTGTGTCCGCCATCCATCCTTCGGGCAAAAGCGAGCAGGGTTCCATCGGGGCTGAGATTGGGACAGGTGTTATACGTTCCCTCGTAGGTCACCCGCGAGACCTCCCCGGTTTGCAAATCCAGCACAAAGATGTGGGGATTGCCGAACCTGCTGGACACAAAGGCCATGCGTTTGCCCTCGCGATCAAAGGATGCGGAAATGTCGATAGCCCTGTTTTGAACCAGTGGAGAACGCAAATTCTTGACCGTGTAGGACGAATCCAAAAGATAGATGTCCGGATTGCCGAACGGATCGATGCTGATGGCCAGATTGTCGTCGGCGTCAAAGGCCGGCCCGATACAGGTGTGTCCCGGAAGATCGTATTTCATGATTTTCCGGGTCGTTCGGTCCCAGATGGCCAACCTGTGACCGGTTCCGTCCAGATAGGTAAAAGCGAGCTTCTCACCATCCGAAGACCACACAGGGCTCAGGCTGACTCCATCATAATGAGTCACCTGGAACAGATCGTTCCCCTGGGGTGAAATCAGACATATCTCCTTGAAATTTCCCTGACGGCAGACATAGGCGATGCGTGAGGTGAAAAACGTGTCACTCCCGGTGAGTTGCTGCATCAAAGCAGCACAGAATCGGGTCGCCACCTCGGAAACTTGCTTGTCATCCTGGATATAATAGGCCTTACCAAGGACCAGGCGCCCGGTAAAGGTCTCAAACACACGCAACTCAACGGAATCCGACTCGCCTCCCTGCCCTTCTTTGGCTGCCCAGGCCGTTGTCAGAACCAGGTCCACCTTGGAAAGCTGGAGTTTCTTGAAATCCATGTCCCGGGCCCTGAAACCTCCCAGGTCTCCTCCCCCGAGGATATCCGGAGTGGTGACAAAATCGAAAAAGGGCAGAAAACCAAGATTGGTCCGCAAGGCTGCTTCCAATTTCTCGAGTCGATCTGGAAGCTCGGCTATGGGTTTTCGGTCCAGGTCCAGGGGCTCTGCCTGATAGAAACGCACCCGGGTTTGACCCGGCCCGTAGATTTCGATGGACACGGCAGTTTCTGCGGCAAGGGAGGCTCCCGGCAATATCGCTCCGAGAGCAAGAAAAATCAGGCCAAAAACAATATTGAACATTTCATTCCTGCAATTCGCTGAGATTAAAAGTGATGATCAACGTTTTGATGTCCCTGGATGGCGGTGCAGGCAGGGGTTCTGCCTCATGGATGGCCCGCAGGGCTGAGCCGTCGAAATCCTTACGGCCCGAAGAAACGAGCACCTTTGTTCCGAGCACCTTGCCCCCGCGATCGATACGCACCTCGATTTGGGCGACCAAATTACCGCCTCCCACTCTGGGGAATCGCCAATGTTCCTTGATGGCGGTCTCGGCAATCCGGCCGTACACCTGAACCAGCCCTGAGCCTTGGGCACCACTACCTCCTCCAGCGGCTCCGATATCCTGATCCACGCTCTTGCGCAACCCGGCCAGTTCGCTGGCGAGATCCTGCTCTTCCTTGCGCGTCTTCTTGCGAACCTCCCCCTGAACCCCTTTGAGGGCCTGGGCAATGACCTGCTCGGACGAGATGGTTTCCTTTTTGGGGGCGGGCTTTTTCTTGGCAACCCGCTGGGGAGTGGTCGGGGATTTCTTCGGGCTGATCTTCTTGGATGGCGTGGGTTTGGGTTTCGGCTTGGGTTTGGGTTGTGCTTTCGGTTTGGGAGAGGGTTTCGGGGGCTTGGCTGCGGGCTTTTTCTCGGCAGGGGCAGTTTTTTGGACTACCTGCGCCGGCTTTGAAGCAGGCGCAGGAGCGGGCATGTTCACCAGATCCACCGTGTAGACCCGTTTTCCCAGATCAACATGAATGGAACTCCCCATGGACGCGTACAAACCCGCGGCAATGACGGCCGCGTGAAGGGCGATGGAGAAAAAAAGACTGACGAGTCGCATCATAATCGTTCATGGCAAAGACGGACGAGCCATCCACTCATGGTTGCTTCACATCCTCGGGTTCGGCGACCACCCCGAGTTTTTCGATACCGGCCGTCTTGACCCGGGCCATGACCTTGACCACGACCCCGTAGGGAACATCCTTGTCTGCCTTGAGGTAGAGGAGCTTGTTCTTGTCCTTGACCAGCCGTTTGAGATGCTTTTCCATCTCGTCCATTTTCACGGCATAGGAGTCCAGAAACAGAGAGCCGTCCTTTTTGATGCTCAAAACCAGATGATCACTGTCCTCGGGCAGGGTCTCCACGGTTTTCGTCTTGGGCAGGTCCACCTCCACCCCCTGGGTGAGCATGGGCGCGGTGACCATGAAGATGATCAAAAGAACCAGCATGACGTCCACAAAGGGCGTCACATTGATCTCGGCCAGAAAGCCTCGTTTGTGGGGATTGTAATCCATGGCCCGTTCCTATTCCTTTTTGGTCTTGCCCCCGTGCATCCAGGGGAGCTCGCGTTGCGCCCGGTTCAGAAACGACCCGGCAAAGGCCGAAAGTTCCGTTTCGATCCCGTTGAGCAGACCAAGGAACGAATTGTAGGCAATGGCTGCGGGGATGGCCACACCGAGCCCGATGGCCGTTGCAACCAGGGCTTCGGAGATTCCGGGAGCAACGGCAGCCAGAGCAGCTGTCTTTTGCAGGCCGATGGAATGGAAAGAATGCATGATTCCCCATACCGTGCCGAACAATCCGATGAACGGGGCGGCATTGGCGCAGGTTCCCAGAAAAGAGAGGGTCGAAGCGAGTTGTCCGAGCTGCTTGCTCACCCCCTGCTTGAGAGTCCGTTGGAGATTCTCACCCGACACTCTGAAAAGCAGGGAGGGATGCAAAGAGGATTTTTCCAGCTGCCGCATTTCGGACAAGGCCCCGAAGGCGATGGGATAAAGCGGGGACCCCTTGGCATTGCGCAGCACCTCGACCCCTTTGGAAAGATCAGCGGTGGCCTCGAACTCTCCCAGATCCCGCACGGCACGCCGTCTGACCCCTGTAAGCTGTATCCACTTGAAAAAAATGATTGTCCAGCTCCCCAGAGACATGAGGCCCAAAAGGATGAGCACGCTTTTGACCACCAGCGTGGCTCCGGAAACCATTGACCAGAAACCGAGTTGCGACAACATATCCATGCGTGATTCCCATCAGCTGTTGTGCCCGGTCCGTTTCCTGCCCGGAAAACGGTACGCAAGGGCGTTGGTGTCCATTATCAGGGCAAAGCAGATTAACGATGCCCTGCTTCCTGACGTTTCACGAAGGAAGCGTCTTTTCGCTCTTACCCAATCGATCGAGACGACGGCGCATGATCGTTTGCACAATGGCCTGTGAATTATTGTCGGCCTTGCGGATTTCCCCCTTGGTCATGCCCGCTCCCAGGGCGATCTTCCGGCGCATCTTTCTGGAAACCATGTCCCCGACCGTATGGGCATCGTTGTCGATCACCAGGGGGGCTCCGAACTCTCTGGCCAGGGCTGCCACATGACCGTTGGTCAGGCTGTGTCCCTTGCGGGTGGTGATTTCAAGAGCCACATTTCTGTCCGCAGCCAGGGCGACTTCCTCCGGTGTAATCAGCCCGGGATGGGCCAGGATGTCAACCCCGGCCTCGATAGCCGCCAGATTGGTCCCCACGGCAACAGGCTCCACAATGGTCTCGCCGTGAACGACCACGATTTCCGCCCCGGCCGCACGGGCATGTTCGGTCATCTCACCGATCAATCCCGGCGGAATATGGGTCAGCTCGACCCCGCAAAAGAGTTCGATGTCCGCATAGATGGAAAGCTGTTCACTCGCCCGGCAGACATTCTCCAGGATGAAATCGATATTCGAAATATCGGCATGGTCGGTAAAGGCCATGGCGCGATACCCGGCGGTTGCAGCACGCTGAGCCGCTTCGGCCGGAATGAGGTCGCCGTCACTGAATATGGTGTGGGTATGTAAATCTATCATGGGTAAATTTTGTCTCACATTTTATATTTGATATCATCGAGATTGTACTTGGCCAGCATCTCGGTCCATTGTTTGGCGTCCTCGCCTTCGATCACTGCCTGATACTCGCCTTTTTGCTGGGAAAGGGCCTGCTTGAGCATGGTCACGGAGGCCATGATGGGCACTTCGGCCTTGAGGGCCAGGGCGATGGAATCCGAAGGCCGGCTGTCCACACGTTTGGTCCCGTCAGCCGTGTTGACCACAAGAGCCGCATAATAGGTACCCTTGTCGATGGAAAGGATCTCCACATGATCCAGCTTGCCGCCCATCTCCTGCATCACGTTCAGGACCAGATCATGGGTCATGGGCCTGGGAATGGCGACCTTGTTGATGGCCATGGAAATGGCCATGGCCTCCATGGCCCCGATCCAGATGGGCAGGACATGGGTATCGGTTGCATCCTTGAGAATGAGGATCGGCATCTGGGATTCATCATCCAGGGCCAATCCGAATACGGTCATTTCTACCATGGGGAACCACTCGCTTCTCCCCAGAGGGAGTGCTTTTTCGCCTCGGTAATGGTCACCGGAACGATCTTCCCGATGAGATCCGTGGTGTCGAAATCGAAATTGACGATCCGACCTCCCAAATCCCTTCCCCGCCAGCACGGCATCGTTCCATGGGGCTTCCTGCTCAATCCTTCCACAAGAACCTGGTCCTCTTTACCCACCCGGGCCTCGAGGGCCTGCACCGTATGTTCCGCCTGCAATGTCTGCAAACGCTGCAAACGCTCCTGCTTGACAGCTTCGGGAACCTTGTTCGTCATGCGCTCGGCACGCACGCCGGGTCTGTCCGAATACTTGAAGGAAAAACTGCTTTCATAACGGACCAGCCGCATGAGCTCCAGGGTGTCCTCGAAATCCTGATCCGTTTCTCCGGGAAAACCCACGATGAGATCGGTTGTCAGGGCGATATCGGGACACACAGAACGCAGATCTCTGACAATCCCTTCATACCGCTCCCGCGTATACTTGCGGCCCATGGATTTCAAGAGGATATCGGAACCTGACTGTACCGGCAGATGAAGCTGGGGACAGAGATTGGGCAATGTCCCGAACGCCTCGATGACTTCCGGGGCGATATCCTTGGGGTGGGAGGTGGTGAAACGTAACCTGTCGAGCCCGGGAATGGCCGCGACCATGTGCAGGAGTTCGGCAAAGCTGACCCCATCCCCGTGATCGTCGAGCCCGTAGCTGTTGACGTTCTGACCGAGGAGAGAGAGCTCGCGCACCCCACGCTCCACCAATGCCCGGCATTC
>CAYWJL010000123.1:5540-6241 GCA_964458145.1 uncultured Desulfovibrionales bacterium
GGTGTAGGGAACAATGCAGTAGGCGCAAAAATTATTGCAGCCCTGCATGATGTTCACGAAGGCCTGGGCCGGAAGATAGGCTGGAAAACGATTCTCCCGTTCGGGATAGTGATCGAGAAAATCGAGCAGACTGATACGCTTCTCAGGATCATCGGCTATCTGCTGCAGAGCTGCGGGCACATTGGCCACCCCGTCGGTGCCGAAAACCAGACGGACAAAAGGAAACCGCTTCCAGAAGGCCGTTCCCACCTGCTGGGCCACGCACCCGCCAACAGCCACGAAACACCGCGGATTGGCTTCCCAATAGTCCTTGAGACGACCGAGCAGACTGTAGACCTTCTGCTCGGGCTTTTCCCGAACGCTGCAGGTGTTGACGATGAAACATTCGGCCTCAGCCTCGGCCACGGGTTCCCAGCCAAGGGTCTGGAGATAATAGGACAGCCAGTCGGAATCACAGACATTCATCTGGCAGCCAAAGGTGATGATGTGAAATTTCATGAAATATATTTGCGATTTTAGAAATTTAAGAGATTTGAAAGATTTGGGAAAGTTGAGCGGATTAATTCATCCGGGAGTAGCGTACTTTCAGTTCACCACTCGACAGGTCCTTTTTGGGGCAACAACAACGATAATGATCGTTGCATAGGTCCCCCGCCCTGGTCAGGGCGGGGTTAGGGGCGGGTCGTGTTATCGGTCCCTTC
>CAYWJL010000124.1:0-4456 GCA_964458145.1 uncultured Desulfovibrionales bacterium
GATTGGGATTTTGGGGGATCACCTCGAATGCCAGTTTGAGGATCGCTGCGAGCCGTTTGGTGGGGTTCTTGTGACGATAGGTGGTCGGATTTCTGGTCCGCAAGGATTCGACCTGCTCAACAAGCGCTTCGAGTTGATCGAGAAACAACGGATGGGCAAAGATCTTCCACCTGTTTATGACCATGGGTGCCTGCGGATCGGAGCTCGTTCCTCGTCCCCGGCAAGGGGTTCATCGAGATCAACGGGCACATCCGCGACCAGAGATTGCGCCTTGAGGACAAACTCCGAATCAACCGCCCGGATGCCCTCGGGATGCCGGCGCATATCGTCTGCAAGAAAATCGAGAAAATGCTCCAGCACAGGGTCGCTTTCCGGTTCATCCTCCACCCGCAAAAGGCAGACGGTACCGTCTTGTTGTATATGGTATCGGATCTTATCTCGTTTTTCGAGCTTCAGAGCATCTCGAACGTTCTTGGGAATCGTGGTCTGATACCGGTCCGTCAACGTGGACTCGACACTGTTGGATAATGGCATAGGGATCTCCTTGGATGGAATGAACACAGAAAAAGTAATGCATATGCATTACCTCGTCAAGACTACTTCAGAAGACAATCATCTCCGCCGCAAACGCTAGAATCATCCCCTTGACACTATTCAGCGAGAGAACCTATATAAGATCAACAAACTGATCTTAGGAGGTCTACATGAAAAAAGTCCCGATCGAGCAGGTTGTCAGGCGGCTTTATATAGAAAATCCATGGTGGAAAACGAATCAGATCCCTAAATTATACCGATCATTCAAACACCGATCATATCTGGAGCTGTTTTATCCTCTTGTAGAATCAAGAAAAATTCGTAGAGCAACGGTCTTGATGGGACCAAGACGTGTTGGTAAAACAGTACTCATACATCATACGATTCAGGATCTCATACAGTCAGGCGTTTCGCCAGAAAGGATTGCATATTTTTCAGTCGATCACCCCATATACAACGATCTTGCTCTTGAGTCTTTTTTAGATATCTATTCAGAAGCAACGGGTATTAATTATCTGGAAGATGAATGCTTTATTTTCTTTGATGAAATCCAATATCTTAAAAACTGGGAAATACATCTAAAAGCAATAGTTGATAGGTTACCAAATATTAAGTGTACTGTTTCCGGATCTGCAGCAGCAGCATTAAAATTGAAAAGTCATGAATCAGGGGCAGGACGTTTTACAGACTTTTTGCTGCCTCCCCTGACTTTTCATGAATATCTTGAATTACTGAATAAAAACCGTTTGATCACTGAACCTCATCCAAAAAATGGTTTCTTTCAGACAGATGATATTGTACAATTAAATAAAAATTTCATACACTATTTGAATTTCGGAGGCTATCCGGAAGTAATATTCTCTGAAGAAATCCAATCAGACCCAAGCAGATTTATAAAAAGCGACATAATCGATAAAGTACTATTACGCGATCTCCCGGGATTATACGGTGTACAGGACATACAAGAGTTGAACTATCTTTTCACAACATTAGCATTTAATACATCAAACGAAGTCTCCCTCGAAGAGCTGTCACAAGGTTCCGGGGCATCCAAAAACACTATCAAAAAATACATAGAATATCTGGAAGCCGCATTCCTTATCAGAACCGTCCATCGAGTCGACCGAACAGCCAGGAGATTTAAAAGAGCCAACTTCTTCAAAGTTTACCTTACAAATCCTTCAATCCGGAGCGCTCTGTTCTCGCCCATTACCACGGAAGACCCAGCCATGGGAGAAGTAGCTGAGACAGCAGTGTATTCTCAGTGGTTCCATTCCGACACTCTCCTGCATTATTCCAGATGGAAAAACGGTGAGGTGGATATTGTCAAAATAAACAGCGAGCAAAAAGTTGACTGGGCAATAGAAGTCAAATGGACAGACAGATTTTACAAAAGACCAGATGAGCTGAAAAGCCTTTATCATTTTTGCCGCTCAAACAAACTGAAAAGTGCGGTAGTTACAACGAAATCAAAGACAGGCAACATTATCTGGGACAATACGAACATAGACTTTGTCCCAACAAGTCTTTACTGCTATACTGTCGGGCATAATATCATTAAAGGAAAACGAAAGATTGATAAAGAAGGACGAATAAAAATACCTTGAGGCGTCGCAGAATTTCAATGAGTCCTAGAGAAAGGACAGGGATAGAGAACATTCTTTATAACAAAACGGACTCACTCCCCGTACATCTCGGTAATCAGTCTGCGCAGGATGGCCGCCTCGATTTCCGAGAGTTCGCCGATCCTTTTCTGCAACCGGCGTTTGCTGATGGTCCGGATCTGATCAACGGCGATCTCGGCGGGTTTTCCCGCGCACTCGATCTGAATACGTGATCGCCATCCGGGATGAAGGGCCGATGTGAGCGGACAAACCACAATGGTCTCCAAATAACGGTTCATCTCGTTCTGACTGACCACGACCACGGGCCGGATTTTATTGATCTCGCATCCTTGTGTGGGATTCAGATCGGCAAAAAAGATGTCATATCGGGTCACGATCTTCATCTTCCAATCCGTCCGCCACGGTTTCCTCAAAATCTCCCCAATCCTCCCTTGCCACGGCCATGGCCTGATACGTTTCTTCCAAGGAAAGCCGCTCTTGCTTGTCGCTCCGCAAGAGCAATCCATCGGATGTTTCCTCCAGCAACAGACTTCCGGACATTCCGTATTTCTGAAAAAGCGGTTTGGAAATGCGTATCCCCTTGGAATTGCCTATGGGAACCAATTTGACGACTTTGCCTCGTGTTTGCTTATCCACAATCAAACCTCCTGCTGCGGGTTGCAATGTAAGCACGTCACTAAGCCAGTTGCAATATTCAATGGCATCATTCCAGCTCACATTTATTACCGGCCTTCTTCCCCTTCCCCAACGTTATATCCATAAACCCCGCAGGGTCCATTCTGGCGCTTTACCGAGCCAGGGCAACCGCCCATTTTCTGAGGATCACCGGATACTCGATGACGCTGGAATCGATATACGCGGGCAGCCCGTACACGGCCATGTTCTTGACGGCCTTGACGTTGTTCATTTTCGGATTCTTCTTCGCATAGCCCTGAATCGCTTTCTGTACGGACAGGACGTCACCCACGGCAACAATCACGTCGGGATCCGCTTCGACCAGGGGAGAAAGATCAAATCCCTTGCGCGATTTCTTGACCATATAGTGCCCTTTGGAAGGCTTGGCGTGTTTGGGATTGAAGACCTCGCCCACGTTGGTGCATCCCAGAGCTTTGAGCATGAACGTATCGGCGTACATCCCCGGAGCCTCGACACGCATCAGGCTTTTGCCGGAAGAGGGCTGGTATACCCCGTTGATGACAACGACCTTCTTGTTCAACGGCTCGGCAGGAAGCATTTTCTTGGTCATGGCCATGTTTTTGCGGTACTTCATGATCAATTCCTCGCCCTTGGCTTCTTTCCCGAAAATGTTGGCCGTCTGCGCGATGGCCGACTCGATTCCCTTGGAAAAATCCACATACTCGATCGTTGCATCCGTATCCTTGATCAGGGGAACGACATTCTCGGGCCGAACCTCGGGCATGTACAGGCAAAAGTTATCGTTCTTTTCGATGATCACCCTCTTGAGCCCTTTTTTTTCAATGGCCCCGGGCACGGCGTTTTTTCGCTTGGTGGTAATACATTTGGGACATCCCAATGGCCTTGCAACCATTTTAAGCTTCTGCCCCATAGGCCAAAGGGAGATGCGCGCGGACATAGCCTCGGGCAGCACCCCGAGGTTGTAGGCGATATCCACCACCCGGTCGCCTATGATGATCGCCTTGACCTTTTCGGGCGGCGGCATCTTGGAACAAGCGGCCATAGCGGTTCCCGACCAGACAAAAAACAGGGCGAGGCACAACAGACATAGATTCCCAACGGTTCGGGTTCCTGCAACAACATTTTCCATAGACAGATTTCTCATCATGTTTCTCCTGATGGTATTTGGTTATGGTATGAATCGACTCAGAACTTCATGGCCAGTTTGGTGACCACGCGGTAATCCTCGCATACCTGCTCGCCGTTCAGATCACGGTACACGGTGACGGGCACACCCACGTCCAGATGGATGCCCCTGTACAGCTTGAAATGGACTTCAGGGGTGACGAAAATCATGTGCCCGCCGGTCTCCTGCTGGGTCTCACCGGCCAGCTTGCACGTGCTCTTGACCTCGCCGTTGAGTTCCACACCCATGTCGAACCAGTTACACACGGCGAAGATATACGCGGCATTGTACTTGAAGACATCGGAGCCCTCGAAATCGTCATCCCCGCGCTCACCCTCGGTGGCCATCTTGTACATGAAATACGTGGACATCCAGTGCCGCCCCATGACCTTGTGGGCACCCACTTCAAAGATGGGATTCCAGGAACCCCAACCGGTCTGCAGGTATCCGGGGCATTTTCCGGCATCGTCCTCCT
>CAYWJL010000124.1:4466-5382 GCA_964458145.1 uncultured Desulfovibrionales bacterium
CCGTGGTCCCGGTGGGCATTTCAACGCCCAGACCAATGGCCAGATTCAGGGGATCCTTCTTTTTCCGGGACATGACCCGATAGCGGCTGACGAGCTTGATGTCACCGAGACCTGCGTTGTCGTCGGTAAAACTCGCCTTGGCTGATTCCCTTTTGAGTTCCTTGTCCAGGAAGGGAACGATCAACCGGGCATCAAAATCTTCGAAAATCCCGGCCCGCAGGGTGAGCTGGTACTTGTTCATGCTCTTTTGCGTGCATTTCATACCTTTCTGCCCGGGCTTCAGACGTTCGTAGTCGACGTTGCTCGTTCCGTGATAATACTGATCGGCCATCGAATAGATGTATTTTCCGACTATCCCGTACTGCCCCTTTTCATACACGCCGCCAGTGCTCGAATTGACCGGCCCCACAGGTTTTGGGCCCTTGGCATTGGGGCAGGTAGCGTTCCCGGCCATGGCCGGAACAGCCATCAGCAGATACAGGCACACCAGTGCCATCATCAGGGCCGTGGACATATAACGAATTTTCCTGCTTTGCCTACGTTTCACGCTCTTTCTTCCTCCTCAAACGGTTATTGGAAATACAAAAGGCACGACCGGCATCGCCATGTTGCGATGTCGCGCCGTGCCTCCACTTGCTCCGCCTTGCATCGGAACCCGTAAGGCAGCACCGTCCCGGGGGCGGTGCTTTTCCTGCAAATCTCTTTACTTCATATCCTTGGCCTGCACCCAGATAACCGCGTCCTGGGACAATTCCTTGCCCTTGTAGGAGTCCTCGGGACCTGCGCCCAGAGCGGCGAATCCCCACCATCCGGCCTTGGGGATACCGAAGGTGAAGACGCCGTTGGCGTCGGCCTTGATGCTCATGGTCACGAAGCTGTCCTGGGGTGCTTCTGCCTCGGCCTTTTTGGCAAAGGC
>CAYWJL010000124.1:5392-6233 GCA_964458145.1 uncultured Desulfovibrionales bacterium
GGGGGCATGGTTCAGGTATTCCACTTCAATCTCGGCATAGGGAACGGGCTTGCCGTTGCCCATGACCACGCCGGTGAAGGTGCTTCCTGCCCAGATGGAATAGGGCTTGTTCAGGGGCATGATCTCTGCGGGCAGACCGAGCATGGTTTCCCAGTCGGTGGGAGCGCCGGCCACGTTGACGATGACCTTGGTGAACTGCTGGATGTAGGCGTCTTCGGAGCCTTCATAGTAGGGAGCCGGGGAGAGACCGAACACCCAGTCGCCCATGCCGCGCATCTTGTAGGAGAATTCATAGGCCTTGCCCGAGTTGGTCAGGCTGGTCCAGGTCATGGGTTTGAGCAGGCCCAGAATGTCTTTTTTCTTGCCTTTATGAAGAACCACGAAACCCTCGGGGGTGCCCATGTCCATGGTGTGCCCGGCCTCGAAGGGATGGGTGAAGACCACCTTGAAGGGAACGGTCCCGCCTTTGGCAAGGGCGGATTCAGGGGTGTAGATCATCTGAAAATGGGCCAGGGCCGGGCTTGCGGCCAGCATCATCAGTCCTGCGAGGGTGAGGATTGTTTTTTTCATGGTAACGTCTCCTTTTTGTTTGAATGTCACATCTTGGATAGATGGGTAAAACTTCATGGTGACACTACGTCACGGTGTATGAGGATGGTCCGGCAGGAAACGTGTCCTCGAATTCTGCCGAAATGGTTGAGGGTTACGGGTTTGCACCGGGTAGGACGGGTGCGTCCGGGGGGGGGTGTTTTGTTTTCTCTCGCCTCCCGGGGCTCGTTCAAACGGGCAGAAATGGATTCTGCCCCTACGGTTCAGGGGGGCAGACGCCGGGTGGCTTTTA
>CAYWJL010000125.1:0-6216 GCA_964458145.1 uncultured Desulfovibrionales bacterium
AATGAACGGTGCAAGGTAACAGCCACCGCCGAACACGCCCGCTCCGACGGCAACAACTGCCCGTGCGACGACGGCAGGTCCGGGAAATAATCGCCTGAGCAGCGACACAAACAGCAACAACGGGGAAAGACGGATGGTTCCGTCTTTCCCCGTTGTCGCATGTTTTCTCTTCCCGTAGGGGCGGACCTGTGTGTCCGCCCAAACCTGACGCACTATGACAAAAAAACGGATATGGCGCATCAGAGACACCATGGCCGGTCGTAGATTTCCTCAATGGTCAATCCGACCACCAAGGGCGGACACACAGGTCCGCCCCTACAAATATCAGACATCCGCCCTTCCTGTCTCCCTGCCCCTGCAACCAAGACAAGGCATGCCTTGTCCCTACGCACCCGGACTGCGGACATCGCCCGTTTATCCTTCTCCTTCCCCGTCCATAACCCTAAAACCTAAAACGTAAAACATAAAACCGCCCTTCCCCCCTCCAATCCCGTTCAAAATACCAAATTGCACGAACCGCCCCAAACGTGTATGGGGTTTCCAAATGGTTGAGGAACAACTATCCGATCGGAAAGAAAAAGGTTTTTTGAACCGATCATTGTGCCAACCCCTCACAAGCGAGCCGTTTCCATGACCGAATCCACGTATGATCTCCACGCCCTGTTCAATCCCAAGACCGTTGCCGTGATCGGAGCATCCTCCGTACCGGGCAAGGTCGGGCACACTATCGTCGAAAACATGATCCAAGCCGAATACCAGGGCACCCTGATCCCGGTGAATCCCAAGAGTGATGAAATCCTGGGACTTCCGGTGACCAAGTCCATCGAAGATCTCCCCCGGGGCCTCGACCTGGCCGTTCTGACCATTCCCAAACAATTCGTGGTCCATGCCCTGGAGCAACTGGCCGGAGTGGGGACCAAGGCCGCCATCATAATCACGGCCGGGTTCAAGGAGGGGGGCCACGAAGGGTATTATAATGATAAGGCGGCCACCGAGATCTGCACGAAACACAATATCGCCCTCATCGGACCCAACTGTCTGGGCATGATCAACATCGGCGGCAAAGTGAACGCATCCTTTGCCTCGGGCAAACCCCTGCCCGGGAGCATCGCGTTTTTCTCCCAGTCCGGAGCTCTGTGTTCCTCCATTCTGGACTGGGCCCTCGGGGAGAATGTGGGATTCTCCAAGTTCATAAGCCTGGGCAACAAGGCCGTGCTCTCGGAAAGCCACATGCTCGAATACCTGGGCAACGACCCGGCCACCAAGGTTGTGCTGGGGTATATAGAAAACATCAGTTCTGGTGAGGAATTCATCAAGACGGCCCGCAAAGTCACCTCCCAGAAGCCGGTCATCATGGTCAAATCCGGGACCACATCGGCCGGTGCCAAGGCTGCCTCATCCCATACCGGTGCCATCGCCGGATCGGACAATGCCTATTCCGCCGCCTTTGACCAGGCAGGCGTCATCAGGGCCCGTTCCATCTCCACCCTGTTCCATCTGGCCCAGGCCTTTTCCCTGCAGCCCCTGCCCAAGGGTCCCAACCTGGCCATTGTCACCAATGCGGGTGGTCCGGGCATCATGGCCGCGGATGCCTGCGAACGCTCGGCCCTGCACATGGCGTCGCTCAGCCCGACAACGGTGAGCAAGCTCAAGGAAGTTCTGCCCCCGTACGCCTCCCTGTACAACCCCATCGACATTGCCGGAGACGCCAATGCCAAGGCCTTCGGGAGCTCCCTGGATATCGTCCTGAAAGACGAGAATATCCACGCCGTTCTTGTGATGCTCACCCCGACATCCACGGCTGCGGACGATCTGGAAAACATCACCCAGTCCATCATCGACGTGGCCAAAACCACGGACAAGCCGGTCTTCCCCTGCTTCATGGGCAAGAAACGGATCTCCGACGGGGAGAAGATGCTCCAGGACGCCGGACTTCCGTGCTATATTTTTCCGGAACCGGCCATCGAAAGTCTGGAAACTATGTACAAATACCACGAATGGCAGAACGCGGCCGAACCGGTCTTCCCGGAAATCGAGCGTGACAGGGACCGTGCAGCAGCCGTCATCTCCAAGGCCATTGCACGCGGTGCCGACGAAATCGTTGAATTCCAGGCCCAGGAGATCCTGGAGGCCTACAATCTCCCTGTTCCACGCACCGGACTGGCCCGTCACAGTGATGATGCCGTGACCATTGCCGAGGATATCGGCTACCCGGTTGTCCTGAAAATTGCATCGCCGCAAATATCTCATAAAAGTGACGTGGGCGGGGTCAAAGTCGGGTTGAAGGATGCGGACGCCGTCAGGGACGCCTTCATGGACATCACCTCCAGAGCCCAGAGGATGCGACCCGAGGCCATGATCTCCGGTTGTCTGGTCCAGGAAATGGCGCCCAAGGGGGCCAAGGAAATCATCATCGGCTTCAAACGCGACGACCAGTTCGGCCCCCTCATCATGTTCGGCCTGGGCGGGATCTATGTGGAAGTATTGAAGGACATCGCATTCAGATTGGCCCCCATGAGCCGGGAGGACGCCCACAACATCATCCGGGAAATCCGTTCGTACATGCTCCTCAAGGGCGTTCGCGGTGAACGGTCCGTGAACTTTGCGGCCATCGAAAACATCCTGCTCATCATGTCCAGGCTGTCTCTGGATTTCCCGGAAATCTACGAGGCTGAATTCAACCCGGTTCTGGTCAACAAGGACAAGGCCGTGGTGGCCGATGTGCGTATCTCCCTGCACACGTCATGACCACTGGCCGAAAGTGTGACCGCTTGGGGATATTCCCGGTCACCAATCACCCGGGTGATACGTCCAACGACCAAAACCGCCCGGCCAATCACCGTTTTTCCCATGCATTCTTCTTGGGATTACCGTAAAAATATGTAATGAATCGCTCATTCGTCAGTTATTTTCCCGTTGTTTACCATACCCGATTCCCAGAACACTCACCACAAAGGGGGCAGATATGATTGGACTCTACATAGGATCGACCACTGGATACGCCGGAAAAAACATGATCGCCCTTTCTCTGGGTATGAAACTCCAGAAGGACGGCCACAAGGTCGGTTACATGAAACCGGTCGGCGCGGTTCCTGGCAAAGCCGGCGAAAAGGTCGGTGACGAAGACGCCTTCTTTCTTCAGGAAGTTCTCGGATTGAACGAAGACCCCACCCTGGTCACCCCGGTTGTCATTACACATGATTTCAAAACCAAGGCCCTTGCCGGAGAATGCGGGACCCCCATCATCAAGATCCGTGAAGCCTACGAAAAACTCAGTCAGGACGTGGATATCATGGTCATGGGCGGATCCGGAAGCTTCCTGCACTCGGGCAAGTACTGCGGCGTGGACGGCCCCACCCTGGCCAAGATGCTGGGCCTCAAGACTATCCTCATCGACCGCTATTCCAAGGAACTCAACTATGATTATCTGATGAGCGCCAAGGAAAGCCTGGGCGATTCCCTGATCGGCGTGATCTTCAACGACATCCCCCTGCACGTCATGGACGAGGTCGAAAACGTGATCAAGCCCTTCCTGGAGAACAACGGCGTCAAGGTGCTCGGGATCATCCCCCCGGATTCCATCATGCGCGCCATCACCATCAGAGACCTGTCCAACCGCCTGGGCGGCAAGATCATCTCGGTGAGCTCCAAGTCCGACAAAATCGTGGAAAACTTCCTCATCGGGACCATGCAGGTCGAAAACTTCATGACCCACTTCAAAAAGAACAAAAACGCAGCCATCATCGTGGGCGGCGACCGTTCCGACGTTCAGCTCGTGGCTCTCGAGGGCGGTGCCCCCTGTCTCATCCTCACCGGTAACCTCTACCCCAACGACATCATCCTGACCCGCTCCGAAGTCCTGGGCGTGCCCATCATCGTTGTCAGAGACGACACCTACACCGTGGCCAAAAAGATGGAAAACATCCAGGTCAGCCACAAACTGCGCGATATCGTCAAAATCAACCAGGCCACCCAGATCATCAATTCCAACGTGGATTTCCAGGCCATCAAGGAGGCGTTGGGGGTGTAAGGCCGAACGTTTGCACCACACATCTCAGATCCAAAAACCGAAAAGGGAAGCCAAACGGCTTCCCTTTTCAGTTGTAATCCACACATGGTCCATCCACATGCCCTTGCTGCTCAAGAGAACACACACATCCTCGATCTGCGGGACTTGCCGGCAGTTGAAAAAAAAATCAATGTGTTCCGCAGTCCCCATACGTTCACACGAAAAAGAGCTCAACACGTTGACCTTGACCCGTTTAAGAACTAAATACGGGTCAACGAGGTGAACCATGAAACTACGTGAATCCATCAGACCCATCAGCTATCTGAAAGCCCATGCATCCGAACTTGTTCGGGAAATTGCCGATGAGCAAAAAACACTCATCATCACGCAAAACGGCGAGGCCAAGGTCGTTGTCCAGGATATCGATTCGTATGAAAAGACCCAGGAAAGTCTTGCCCTGCTCAAAATACTTGCTCTGAGCAACAAGAGCAAACAAGAAGGCAAGACGACTCCGATGGACAAGGCCTTTGGGCGGCTCCGCTCCCGGATCGAGGGGTTATCGTGATCTTTGCCGTGGAACTCATCGAAGATGCGGAGCACGATATCCTGGATATCTATTCGTACATTCTCGAACACGATTCCCGGGATGCTGCGGACTACGTCTTTGAAGAGCTGGAGAAAACCTGCTCAAGCTTGACCGAGCTTCCGGAACGAGGGCATGTCCCACCGGAATTATTACGGATCAACGTTACGACCTTTCTCGAGGTCCATTTCAAACCCTATCGAGTCATCTACGAAATCGACGGTTCGACCGTCTACATCCACTGCGTCCTGGACGGTCGACGCGATCTCCAGACGTTGCTGGAACGACGGCTGTTGCGCTGAAATCGATAAAAACTTCCTGAATCAAAGAAAAAAACCGACTTACAAATTGGTTCCATGCCACCCTGCCCATCACGGGCAGAGATCTCATGGATCAGAAATCAGTAGTGATATCTCAACTGTGCAATAAGAATCGCATCATCAAAGACTTTATAAACAAAGCGGTGTTCGTCATTTATCCGCCTCGACCAGTATCCGGCAAGGGCATGTTTCAATGCTTCAGGTTTCCCAACACCCTCGAAAGGGCTACGCTTTATTTCCTTGATGAGGGTGTTGATGCGCCGTACAATCTTTTTGTCGGTTTTTTGCCAATAGATATAATCGTCCCAGGCATGATCAGAAAAAATGAGCCTCACTCTGACAGCTCCTTTTCGGTACCATTGCCGTTTTCAAGCTGGGCAATAGATTCAATCAGGCGCCTTGTGTTTTTTGGTGATCGTAACAAATAGGCGGTCTCTTCCAGAGCTTGAAAGTCCTCGAGGGACATAATGACCACAGATTCCGAGGATTTTCGTGTCACTATCATCGGGGCATGATCATTACAGACTTTTGCCATTGTTTTCGCCAGGTTTTGCCTTGCTGCCGTATACGTTATCGCTTCCATGTCGCTTCCTCCTGTACAATATTCCGTACAGTCAAAATCGCAATTGTCAAGAAAAAGGATCGCGGGCTGCCCAAAGAAATCAACCTGGTCATAAAACAAAAAAAATGTAACCATTCAGGGTGTTGTCCGCTGTTCTTCAAAATGAAATAAACACAGTCATTCCTGTAGGGGCAGACCTGTGTGTCTGCCCTTTCTGTGCATAGCAGGTACACGTTGCCATCGTGCTCGTAAACGGGCGGACACACAGGTCCGCCCCTACAGGGGATCTTGATTGGACGTGAATAGTTACAAAAAATTTTGAATGATCCACGGAAGCACATGTTGGTGAATGATGTGTATCTTTCCTTGCATTGTGAAATTGCATGGGCTATTTTTCATATCTTGACAGATATAACCAGCCCTTCCCCCTCATATCTTTTGAACAAACTACCAACACCTCAATGACCAAAGGATTTACACTCATAGAAATGGCCATCGTTCTCGTAGTGGTCGGATTGATGGCCACCCTGGCTTTGAAGGGAAACGATCTTATGGATCAGGTAACATGGAAGCGGGATGTGCAGTCCTACGAGCACCTGCAGGCTGCTATACTGCTTTTTCGGGAAACTCGGGGGCATATGCCGGGTGATGAGGACGGTGATGGGGTCATTCAGGGACGGGAAACCAAGGCTGCCTATGAAGAACTCACGACAACCGGAGGACTGGAGAAAAGAGATTTTAT
>CAYWJL010000126.1:0-6206 GCA_964458145.1 uncultured Desulfovibrionales bacterium
GTGTGGTCGAAAATCATGATTCCCTTGTCCCATTTAGATTCCGGGGCAGGGGATTTTTTTTTGCGGAAGAGGTTTTTGAGGAACATGAGAGATCCGTGTGGTCGTGTCGATAATCGTTCATCGGCAATGGGTAGGGGCACGGCGCGCCGTGCCCCTTGGTCAATTGCAGGTCGGTAGGATTCTCTGCTTCAGGATTTGACCAGGGTCAAGGTATATTCCCCATCGTTTTCATCGATGGAGGTGACGTTCCAGCCCTTTCCCTGGGCGGCCCGTGCCACGTTTTCCTTGGAGGCCTCGGTATCCACCAGAACGGTGATGGTGGTATCGCTGGTGGTCTGAATGGCCATCATGGTGTCCAGAACGGGTTGCGGGCAGGAAAGCCCGCGTGCGTCGACTGTGGTGCTCATTATATGCTCCTTGGTGTATGATTGTGCGCTGTGATCGTGTGTTACGGGGGGCTGTGGATAGCGGGGACGGACACGGACTAACACGGACAGCCGGCACGGACAACGTACACGGACCTCCGACTTCCGATTTCCGACCTCATCCTTTCCTGTCTCCCGTCTCCCTTCCTTTATTTCTTTCGCATGAAGTAGCCGATGCCCAGGCAGACGATGAGGCCGATGGCTACTGCGGCGATGCCGTGGGGGCCGACGCCCTTGGGGGAGCTGGCCAGGCCGAAATTGTGGGAGAAACCAGCGCCCACGATCATGCCGAAGACGAACACGGCGGCGTCGCCGTCGCCTTCACCGGCCAGGAAGAGCTGACGGCCCGGGCAGCCGCCTGCCAGGGCAAAGGCGAGACCTGCCAGGACCATGCCCATGAAATTCAAGAGGGCATGGGTGTGGGCAACGGGCTGACCGTCGAAGCCGGGATGGAACTGACCGAAGGCCAGGTTGGCCAGAAAGGCGGCCAGGATGAGGGCGAGAACTCCGCCGAAGAGATGGGTCTGCTTGAACAGGATGAGATCACGGAACGCGCCCATGGTGCAGAAACGGCTCCGCTGAGCCAGGATGCCCACGCCGAGTCCGATGGCCAGGGCGATGAACAGGGGTGCGTGCATGGCCCCGGGGCCCTTGAGGCTGTAGAAGAGAATACCGCTTTTGGCCTGACCGCTGACCTGGGGATAGATGAGGACCAGGGCCAGGAAGCCGAGCATGACCAGGGAGATGAGTACGCCGCCTGCTGAGTGGCTTTTTCTGGCGGGGCCGAGATTGTAGCCGTTTTTGAGGAACAGGGTTCCGAGGTAGGCGCCGGCGATCAGTCCGAGGAGTCCGAAGATGGCGTTCAGGTCACCGCCAGCCAAACGGAGCATGGCTCTCCAGGGGCATCCCAGAAAGACCAGCGCGCCGATCATGGCGAAGATGCCCAGGATGAAACGGACAAAGGGAGCCGAGCCGGTTCTGGGTCTGAAATCCCTGAAGGCCAGAGCCGCGCCCAGAGATCCTAAAACGAACCCGATGATTTCCGGGCGCATGTACTGGACCACA
The DNA here is from genome assembly GCA_964458145.1 of uncultured Desulfovibrionales bacterium. Lineage (GTDB taxonomy): Bacteria > Desulfobacterota > Desulfovibrionia > Desulfovibrionales > Desulfomicrobiaceae > Desulfoplanes. The sequence goes on from CAYWJL010000126.1 coordinate 1,491, forward strand.
CCAGCTCTGTGCAATCCGACGGCACCGGCAATGTCCCGTTCGAAGCAGGCCACGCATATGCCCATGTTGCCGGGGTTGCCGAGTTTTTGCAGCAGAGCGGCCAATATCCCGATGACGGCACCGACCCCGATGATACCCCACTTGGTGGCAAAAAGGTTTTTCATGGTTCGAGTTTCTCCCTGGATTGAGGTTGATGAGAGGGGCAGATGGTCCAATGACCACATATATGCCCGAAAAATTGACCTCTTGTTACGCTCAGAGAAGAGAGGATGACAAATACAAAGTGGTAATCCGTAACGGGTAAAACAATAGACAATATCTATACGTCGTGATTTTTGGCTCGAAAAGACTGCCAGAATCTGAGGGGGAGGATCATGCAGAAGATAGGCACGCTGAACATGGCGCAGAGGGTGGTCTCCGTGGGGCCGAAAAATCTGGCGCTGAAGACCAGGGCGAGGAAGGAATTGACAAAGGCGAGGATGATCACGGCCGAGACCTGATTGGTCGTGGTCGACCGCCAGAACAGGGTCAGGGCGGAAAGAGCATAGATGACGGCGAGCAGAAAGGCCACTCCCATGGCCGAGAACACGAATGCGGGTTGCCCCCTGAAAAAGGGTGCATATTCGGAAAAGATCCCCATGTTGGCGATGAAGATGGTCACAAGGGACACGGGAAACTGCCGGGCAAAAATGGCAGCCGAAAGCCTGGGGCGAACCGCGTTCAGGGTCTCGGCAACGAGCACGGGAACCAGCACCACCAGTCCGAGCATCCTGATCATGGGCAGGATATCCATGGAGATGGCCGACCCTTCCATGAGTTCGAGCAACAGGGGCAGCGTCACGGGGGTGGCCAGAGAGGTCAGGACCACGAGAACGATGACCAGGGAGATGTTCGCCTGGAGCATGGTGGCGAAAAACGGGGCCGCCACGGCCGTTGAAACCCCGGTGAGCACAAGGGCTCCCAATGCGTATTGGGGAAGTATCCATACAAAGAGCCCGTACACGCAGACCGGAAAGACCAGGCTCTTGAGCACGAACAGGGCCATCACCAGAACCGGTGATTCCACGAACAGGGTGACCATCTCCTTCAACCGGATAGGCAGAAAGGCCAGAAACAGGAGAAGCATCAGGCAGGGGACGGGCGTCTTGCTGAAATACCCTCCGATTTCAGGGAAGAAGATCCCCCCGGCCAGGGCCGAATAAATGGTGGCCAGAAGAAGAAAATCGCGTTTGGTGAACATGGGCGTCCTTGTCGAGGGGAATGGATGAGATGTCAATGGGAGCCGGTGATTCGAAAATCGGGCACGGCGCGCCGTGCCCCTACGGGCGGACCTTTCTTTGCTATTTTTCTGTATTGCTTTTTCAAACGACTCAAGTTAGAGGCGTCCAATATTCTTTCATGACTATTCGAGGATCAACCATGAAGATACCCATGCGTCAACTGAAGGTGAATCAGAAGGCCTGTATCGTGTCCGTGGCAGCCCGGGGGGAACTGGGGCGGCGGATTCGTGACATGGGCCTGGTTCCCGGGACCGAGATAGCCATTGTCGGGCAGGCTCCCTTGAAAGACCCCGTGGCCATCAGGCTCAGGGGATTCACCATGAGTCTTCGCAACAGCGAGGCCGATCATATCGTCGTCGAGACGGACGAGCAGGAAGGATGATGGACAAAACCATACGTGTCGCCCTGGCCGGCAATCCCAATTGCGGCAAGAGTACCACTTTCAACGCCATCACCGGCTCCAAGGAGCGGGTGGGCAATTATCCGGGCATCACCGTGGAGCGCAAGGAAGGGTGCTCCTGCGTGCACGGGACCACCTTGCGGATCATCGATCTGCCCGGAACCTACTCCCTCACCGCCTATTCCATGGAAGAACTGGTGGCCCGGCAGGTTCTGGTGGACGAGAATCCGGAACTGGCCATCGATGTGGTGGATGCAACCGCCCTGGAACGGAGCCTGTATCTGGCGGTCCAGCTTATGGAACTGGGTGTGCCTGTCGTCCTCTCCATGAACATGATGGACGAGGTTCGCAAGAAGGGCATCCACATTCATACCCGCAAGCTGTCCAAGCGACTTGGTGTCCCCGTTGTGGAGACCGTGGCCAAGACCGGGAAAGGTATCGGCAGGCTCATGAAGGCAACGGTCGACTATGCGAAAAGCGATGCCATCAAAGCATTTTCTCCTCTGAACATACCCTATGGCCCGGAACTGGACCCGATCATCGATCAGATGGTCGCGCGCATCGAGGAAGAGGATTTCCTCACCGAACGCTATCCGGCCCGGTTCACGGCGGTCAAATATCTGGAAAACGACGAGAGTCTGGTCAAGCGCGGGCGTGAGCGGGGGCCTCTGGGCGAGGAACTCGAGGCCATGGCCAGGGAGGCCGAGGTCATCTGTGAGAATGCCGCAGATACCTATCCCGAAGCGATCATTGCCGACTACCGGTACGCGTTCATCAACGATATACTCAAGAATGGGGTCATGGAAATCGACGCATCCGACGAGGTCTACACCCGTTCGGACAAGATCGATACGATTCTGACCCACAAGATCTTCGGACCCGTTCTCATGCTGGCCATCCTGTACGCCATGTTTTCGGTGACCATCGAACTTGGCTCCTACCCGCAGGAATTGTTCATCGCCGGGTTCGAGTGGATAGGAAGTGTCTGCACCCGGATACTTCCCGAGGGCCTGCTCCAGTCCATGGTGGTTTCCGGAATCGTCGACGGAGTGGGCGGGGTGCTCAGTTTCGTGCCCCTGATTCTGATCATGTTCCTCATGCTCACCTTTCTGGAAGATCTCGGGTACATGGCCCGGATGGCCTATATGATGGACCGCATCTTCCGGTTTTTCGGGCTGCACGGCAGCTCGGTCATGCCGTTCATCATTTCGGGCGGCATTCCCGGCGGCCAGGACATTGCGCAGCCCCAAGGAGCGCTTGGCAACCCTGGTGGTTTCGCCGTTCATGATGTGCGGGGCCAAACTGCCTTTGTTCATCATGATGACAGCGGCCTTTTTCCCCGACAATGCCGCACGGGTCATGCTCCTGTTTTCCCTGGGGGCGTGGGTCGTGGCCCTGATTACGGCCAGAATACTTCGCTGGATTGTCATCAAGGGAGAGCCCACCCCCTTTGTCATGGAACTGCCGCCATACCGATTTCCCACCATGCACGGGATCTGGCTCCATGCCTGGGAGAGAACCTGGCAATATATCAAAAAGGCCGGCACGGTCATTCTGGCCATCTCCATCCTTATCTGGGCGGCCATGACCTTTCCCCGGTTGCCTGTGGATCAGGTTCAAGCCTTTGATGCACGGGTGGCCACGGTCATGCAGGCCCAGGATGTTTCCCAGGAAGAACGCGATCAGGAAATCAGGCTCATCCGCGGGGAACAGGCGGAAACCGCGTTGCGTAACACGGTCGCCGGTCGTATCGGGGACGCTCTTCTGCCCGCTACCTCCCTGGCCGGATTCAACTGGAAGATGAACATTGCCGTGATCGGCGGTTTTGCAGCCAAGGAAGTCATTGTTTCCACCTTGGGAACCGCCTATTCCATGGCCGAGGTCGACACCGAGGATGCCTCCGCCCTGGGGGAGCGTCTCAAGAGCGATCCCCATTGGACCATCCCGGCCGTGGTCGGCTGCCTGGTGTTCATCCTTCTCTATGCTCCCTGCTTTGTCACGGTCATTGCCATGGCCCGGGAATCCAACTGGAAGTGGGCGGTCTTTGCCGTTGTCTTCAACACCCTCCTTGCCTACACCCTGGCCGTGATTATCTATCAGACCGGTTCGGCCTTTGCCGCCTGATCCTGAGAGTTGGGAATGATTTTTCTTTGACCACTCGAAAGAAATTCATTACGACTAACTTTCACAGCAACCCATTCTATCCATGAGCAGGGAAAGGTAGGGCACATGTTTTCAGGCAAACGATGCAGACGACGGGGAAAAAGGGGGCACGGCAAATGTTCGGGGTGCAGTTTGAAGGCCCAATGTCCCCTGTCCAAACTTCGCATGGGCGACAAGCGACTGGTGGCCTGCATGAAATCCAATCGACAGCTGGTGGGGCATCTGGCAGCCATGGGGATTCTTCCGGGAACCGAAATCGATGTGGTCAGCAACAATGACAGCGCATTGGTCATCGGGGTCCGGGGCGGGCGGGTGACCCTGTCCCGTGAGATCGCCGACACGATCATGGTGGCCTGACCGGGTAGCTATTTCGAGAGTCTGAACGCAGTACGCACAACACATACGTGAACGGACCGGCATTCCTGCTGCGGTCCGGAGATACAAAGACGAGGTTGACCATGTCCTGGGACAGCATTTTTGTTTACGCCATCATTATCATAGCGGCCGTGTATATCATCAGCCGATTTGTGCGCAAGAAAGGCCTCGGTTGCGCCGGATGTCCGGGCAATTGTTCGGGAACCGACGAGGGAGAGGCCTGCAAGGCATGTCCCATGGCCCAGCACACCATCAGGGACAAGGATGATACGCCGATGTAACGGTGTTGGTTGTTTGCGAGATACAAACGGCATACATGGATCATGTGTGCCGTTTTTTTATGGGTGGCTCGATGTGGGGATATGTATGAAAATTGACCATGTTCGTGATGGTGGTGTATAAAAATTGACCAGAAGGGCGAATTCTGTTGATGGGTAATTTTCGTTTGTCCTTATATTCTGGTTGGTTAGAAAATTAAAAATTGGTTTGATTTTTGCT
>CAYWJL010000127.1:0-5953 GCA_964458145.1 uncultured Desulfovibrionales bacterium
TTGGCCTCGGCCAGGGCGATGGGCACTGATGCGGCCGAGGTATTCCCGTACCGGTCCACGTTGACGAAGATATTGTCCATGGAGACATGGAGTTTCTTGCCCAGTGCCTGGATGATCCGGATATTGGCCTGATGGGGAATGACCAGGTCGATGTCGCTGGTGGTCAGGTTGTTGCGGGCAAGAATGTCATTGCACACGCCGGCCATGGATCTGACCGCGTGTTTGAAGACATCCCTGCCTTCCATCTGGATGAAAAAGTCGGGTCCGATGCGCTCGTCGCGAACGGCCGGGCATGCCGAACCACCGCCTTTGACCGTGAGCAGTTCGCCCAGAGAGCCGTCGGCGCTGAGGATGACATCCAATATACGACCCGGGGCAGTCTCGCTTTCCGTGCTGCCGACGACTGCAGCCCCGGCTCCGTCACCAAAGAGAACGCAGGTGGATCGGTCCGTGAAATCCGTGCGCGAGGAAATTATCTCGCTGGCAGCCACCAGAACGCGTGCCTCCGGGTGCAGGGCAACCAGGGCCCTGGCCTGCTCCAGTCCGTAGATAAATCCCGAACAGGCGGCAAAGACATCCATGGCGGGGATGCCGGGAATGCCCAGCTTGTGCTGAAGGATGCATGCCGTACTGGGTACGTAATAGTCGGGCGTGAAGGTCGGAACGATGATGTGCGTGAGGTCGGAGGGAGACATGCCCGCATCGGCCAGGGCCTTTTTGCCGGCCTCGAGGGCCAACTCGGATGCGCCGGTGTTCGGCGGGGCGATGTGACGGGTCTTGATGCCGGTGCGGGACGTTATCCATTCATCGCTGGTTTCAATGGTCCGCTCGAGATCCTTGTTGGTGAGAATCCTTTCCGGAACATGAAAACCGAGTCCCATGAGGGTGGTATATCGGGTCATGGATGGGGTACCTGCTTGGAGGAAGTTGGGGGCTCGCCGTGGAGCACAGGGATCAGGCCTTGGCACGTTTGCCGAACTGGGCGAGTTCCTTGTTGGCCTTGAGTCCCTTGATCAGGTCGTCATTGGCCTTGCAGGCCACGAACTCCGCGGCCTTTTCTATGGCGATGCGTATGGCCCGGACGTTGGAAGCCCCGTGACAGACGATGGCGGTTCCATTGAGTCCCAGAAGATGGGCCCCGCCGTATTCGGCGTAGTCGAGCCGTTTGGCCAGTCGTCTGAAGGCCGGCAGGGCCAGGAGACAGCCGAGCCGGAACAGAAAACTCTTCTTGATCTCCGCCTTGAGAATGCTGGAGATGGATTTGGCAACCCCTTCGCTGACCTTGAGAACCGCATTGCCCACGAATCCGTCGCAGACGATCACGTCGAAATTGCCGGCAAAGAGATCCCGGCCCTCGGCGTTGCCCGCGAAATTCATGGAGGAAAGCTTGAAGAGCTTGTAGGCTTCCTTGGCCAGGATATTCCCCTTGCCTTCTTCTTCCCCGATACTCAGAAGTCCGATCTTGGGATTGGGGATATTCAGGAGATCTTTGGCAAGGACTTCGGCCATGACGCCGTACTGCACCAGATGGTAGGGCTTGCAGTCGACATTGCCGCCCACGTCAAGGAAGACCAGAGGATTTTTTTCCGTCGGAAGAATGGTGGCCAGGGCGGGGCGTTCCACACCCTTGATACGACCCAGAACAAACATGCCGCAGGCCAGAGTGGCGCCGGAATTGCCCGCGCTGACAACACCGTGTGCCTGTCCTTCTTTGACCATCCGACAGGCCACGTGGATGGATGAATCCTTTTTTTTGCGAAGGACATCGGACGGTTTGTCCGTCATCCCGACGACCTGTGCGGCATCGACGACCTGGATGGAAAGCTTGTCGGTCGTGTACTTGGCAAGCTCGTTGCGGATCTCCCCTTCCCGACCGACCAGGAGAAGGGAGATCCCTTTTGCCTGAGCCGCCTCGATCGCGCCCTTGACAACGACTTCGGGTCCGAAGTCGCCGCCCATGGCATCGACCGCTATGCAAACGTCGGACGGATGGCTAGGCATCCGCATCCTTGGTTACATAGGTCCGGCCGCGGTATTTGCCGCAACCGGGGCAGATGGTGTGAGGCATGGTCGCTTCACCGCATTCGCAGTAGATGAAATTGGGCACGTCCACATGGTCGTGGGAGCGACGCATGTTTCTCTTGGACTTGGAGGTTTTTTTCTTGGGTAATGGCATGGTTCCACCTCGTAAAATGTAATATGGTAATGATGGAGAAAATCAGTTCTTGGAAATTTTCAGGTTCCTGAGCACGCTGAGCCGAGGATCGCCTGCGTCTTCATGACAGGTGCATGTTCCTGTGTTCAGATTCTGACCGCAATGGGGGCAGATGCCCTTGCATGCCGGGGAGCACAGCACCTTGTCCGGCAGGGCCATGAGAAATTGTTCCCACACCAGGCCGATGATGTCGAACTCCATAATTCCGCCCTGTTCCCGGACCAGACTGTTCCTTGAAGCCGTGTCCTCTGCCGCCAGAGGTTCGAAAAAATCGAACGCTTCATCGAGAACGACCCTGGCGTCTTCCAGGCAGCGACTGCATTCCAGAATGACGGTACCGCTCACGGTACCCTGGACAAAGATGCCATCATTGGCCGGAATGATCGTGAAGTCGACCCGGACGGGTTCTTCGGCCCGACACGTAAGACCGTAGTCGGTAAAGAGTCCGTTCCAAATGTCCTGATCATGAAAAGAAAAGTCCCGGCCGTTTGCCGGGATATCATGAAGAGCTATCCATTGTGTTTGCATGCTTGCCTCGAAGGAGAAGTTTCTATAGTGAGATCATTTTCAATGTCAAGGATTTTGGGCTTGCTATTTTTGGGAGGTCCGGATAAGAGATCGTCTTCCTTGAAGCCTGCTCGGGATGGTCACCTTTTCCAAAGCGTCCCGGTATCTTGATTCGTATAGAAAATTTCAGATTTATTCCAGGAGGATATAATGTCTAAAGAATGCGCAATCTGCGGGAAGAAGCCCCAGGTCGGAAACAATGTCAGTCATGCACATAACAAGAGCAAACGCCGCTTCATGCCCAACCTGCAGAAGGTCCGGGTACAGCTTCCTTCCGGCGAAGTGAAAAAGCTGTCCGTGTGCACCCGGTGCATCCGCTCCGGTGCGGTGACCAAGCCGGTTGCCAAATAGCTTTTTTTTCAAAGTCCACAAAAAAAGGCGGCCTGTGAAGGTCGCCTTTTTTTGTGGGCTGTTGAGGAATAGGATCAATGACCATGCAACCAATTCGTACCCGCCAGAAATTTTCTTTCATGTCAGGCCCGCGCGGTGATGTCGTCCGCATCAGCCTGCCCCTGGTATTGAGCATGGGGGCGACCACGGTCATGGAGTTCACGGACCGGGTCTTTCTCGGGCGGTACAGCCTGGACGCCCTGGCCGCGGCCGTCCCTTCGGGGCTTATGGTCCTGCTTGTCATGACCATGTTCATCGGCACGGGCGGCTATGTGTCCGTATTCGTGGCCCAGTACACCGGGGCGGGCAGGCTGGATAAGGTGGGCAGGGTGCTCTGGCAGGGAATGTATTTTGCCCTGGCTGCCACGATTGTTTTGGTCATCTGCAGCGCTGGGGGAAGTTTCGTCTTCGACCTCATGAAGCACAGTCCGGCCGTAAGGGAACTGGAAGTCGACTATTTTTCCATCCTCTGCCGTTTTGCCGGATTCCATGTTCTGGGGGCGGTTTTCAGCGGTTTTTTCATGGGACTCGGCAGGACCAGGCCGGTCATGCTGGTCACCCTGCTTGGAATGTGCCTCAATATCCCCTTGGATTACTGCCTGATCAACGGAGTGTGGATATTTCCCCAATGGGGCATGCAGGGAGCGGCAGTGGCCACGGGCACGTCCTGGGTTGTGGTGGCAACGATTCTGGGGGGACTCGTGTTTTCGCCCGGTAATGCTCGGGATTTTTCCCTGTTCGCGTCGATCCGGGTGCAAGCACCCCTGTTCATGCGTCTGGTGCGTTTCGGTTCTCCCAACGGGTTCCAGTTTTTTCTGGATATCTTTGCCTTCACCGTGTTCACGGCCATTGTCGGGCATATCGGCGTGCAGGATCTGGCCGCCACGAATATCGTCCTGAATATCAACGGAATCGCCTTCATGCCCCTGATCGGGTTCTCCCTGGGTACGAGCACCCTGGTGGGGCAGGCCCTGGGTGCGGGCAGTCCCCGGCGGGCCGAGAGGGTGACCATGGCAAGCCTGCAGATAGCAGCCGTCTATACCGTATGCGTGGCAGTGGCTTATCTGCTGTTTCCCGAGGATTTGCTCGCCCTGTTCAAACCGGTGGGATTCACGACCGGCGAGTACGCCCATGTGATGGAGACGGGCAAGGGGCTGCTCTATATCGTACTCGTCTATCTCGGATTCGACGTGATGACCTTTGTCTTTGCCGGAACCCTCAAGGGCGCCGGGGATACGGCCTACATCATGAAAGTGACCGCCATTGCCGCCTTCGGATGCATGCTCGTTCCCCTGAGTTTGGGCATCCTGTGGAAGGGATACGGGATATGGTTCGCGTGGTCCTGTGTGCTCTGCTATATCGTTTTTTTGAGCATGAGCATGATGTTTCGATACCGTTTCGGGAAATGGCGGGAGATGCTGGTTATCGAGTGACACGCGATTCATTTGAATTTTGATTGAGCACAAAAAAAGGCGGTCATGCAGTGACCGCCTTTTTTGTGCCGTTTTATCGGGATTTTTTGGTTTTCCTGGATTTGGCGTAGATCTCGATCTTGATCAATCTGCCATCCAGACCGCCGCTCTTGATGGCTTTTTTGAAGCTGGTGCGCAGGCCGATGGACTTGATGAGCTCGCGGTTGCCGCAATAGATGTAGGCGGTGGAGTCCAGGCAGCGTTGTTTGAGGAAATCGCCGATGTCCTGATAGAATTTCTTGAGTTCCTCTTCCTTGCCCAGGCGGATGCCGTAAGGGGGATTGGTGAGGATGGTCGTTCCGGACAGCTCCGGGATGGAGCGGACGTCGATGTTGGTCAGACGGATTTTTTTTGCCGCATCCAGTGCGGACAGATTGGCCGTTGTGGCGTGTGTGGCTCGGGTGTCCCTTGTGTTTCTCGATGGTTGTCGGCCTCGGTTTTGACCTGCTGCCAGATTTCCGGAGAAAATTCAGGCAGGTGTTCAAATCCGAAGTGCTTGCGCAGATAACCTGCGGGCATTCGACGGGCATGCATGATCGCCTCGCAGAGCAGGGTGCCCGAGCCGCACATGGGATCGCACAGGGGAGTGGTCCCGTCCCATCCGGACAAACGGACGATGGCTGCGGCCACGGTCTCCTGCATGGGCGCGTCAACGGACTTGATCCGGTAGCCCCGCCGGTGCAGGGATCCGCCGGACAGCTCCAGGCTGATGGTTGCGTGATTCTCCCGCACATGCAGGTGGAACCAGACATCAGGGGTCTTGGCGTCCACGTCGGGGCGTTTGCCCGTGGTATCCCGGAAAAAGTCCGCAATGGCGTCCTTGAGACACAGGGATGCGTAGTGAGAATTGTTGATGGCCGATCCGGATACATGGCTGAATATGGCAAAGGTCTGATCCACGTTCATGAAATCCGACCAGTTTATGTCACGGGCCCGTTTGTAGAGATATTTGGTGGCGTGGCAGTCGAATGCGCACAGCGGCGCAATGACCCGGGTGATCAGGCGGGACTGGTAGACGATCCGGTAGAGTGCGGGCGTCTCGGCATGGAAAAAGAGTCCCCGGAAGGTCGGAGTGATGTCCGTTGCTCCCAGTTCGGCCAGTTCCTCGGCCCCAAGGGGTTCGAGGCCGTCGGCGATCTGGGCGAAATATCTGTTGGTTTTCTGGTAGTCGTAGATTGGCAAGGGAAAGAAGGGGGTTAAGTGTTAAGTTGTAAGGGGGGTGTCGAGTCCTGAGAAAAAATGTCACATGTCAAACCGGTTTTTCGTTTTTAGCAGTCATCCCGGCGCAGGCCGGGATCTTGATGTCCAG
>CAYWJL010000127.1:5963-6195 GCA_964458145.1 uncultured Desulfovibrionales bacterium
GGTGGTGAAGTGTTAAGGGGTAAGGGTTAAGGGGTAAGAGACACAGCATGGTATTCTGTAGGGGCGGGTCCCCGTGCCCGCCCTTTATGAGGTGGCAGGGAATGATCGGAGAAACGAGGGGGGTTCCGCGATGCCGTAAAGGGCACCCGCGAGGGGTGCCCCTACGGAAATCTGGTGGTCAATCACCAATCAGCAGATACCACTCGTCACTCGTTATTCCCTACTCCTCGGG
>CAYWJL010000128.1:0-279 GCA_964458145.1 uncultured Desulfovibrionales bacterium
TGGTGTCTGCAACCTCTTTTTCCAGAGTGTTGGTCCACAGCTTGAGCTCGGGAAGTTCGTCCATGGGTATGAGCCGTTCAAAGCTGATCAGACGCCTGGAGATGGGTGTTCCGAGTTCGTCATCGTAATAGGTGGTCTGGGTGAACGGGATTTTTTCGGAAACATGGTCCATGGGGGACAGGCGTTGTTCCAGGGTCTGCTTCAGCTCGGGCCAGAACCTGTCCCACTTGGCGCTCAGGATGGAGAGAACCGGCTTGGCCGGCAGAGGAATGGCCGGAG
>CAYWJL010000128.1:303-6184 GCA_964458145.1 uncultured Desulfovibrionales bacterium
CGGCTCGGTGTATGGTCGTATCATCGGGAGCGACCAGGCCCGGTTTGGTCAGCACGCAGGGAACGTAGAACTGACTCATCCCCTTGATCCCGTCTTCGAAAATGACCTCCAGGGAAGCATCCCGGGCCAGGGATCGCATAAAGGCCTGCCTTTTCGATGCAACGAGCGTTCGGAGGCGGGCGGCCCGGGAGGTTCGTTCCTTGTGAGGTACCTGATCCCCGAACGAGGCAGCAGGGGTTCCCGGACGTTCGGAATAGGGGAACACATGGGCATAGGTCAGGGGTAGCCTGCGGACACAATCCAGGGTTTCCTGAAAGTGATCGGAGGTCTCTCCTGGAAATCCGGTGATGATGTCGGCTCCCAGGGCGAAGACAGGCCAGATGTCTCTGAGGCGGTCCACAAAGTCCATGACCATCTCAGGGGAGTAGTGGCCCCGTCCCATGCGCCGAAGAATTGCCGGGCTGCCGCTTTGCAGGGATACGTGGATATGCGGACATACCAGTGATGATGTCGTGAGCGCCTCGATGCCCTTTTGGGTGAGTTCCGATGGTTCCAGGGAGCTCAGTCTGATGCGGGATCGGTGTCGCCATGTTCGGGCAAACCTCTCATCGAGGAGTTCGAGGAGTTCCCAGAGATCCGTCTTTGGATGCAGATCGCGGCCGAAGTGGCGCAGGTTGATGCCGCACAGGGAGAGTTCGTGAACCCCGGCCAGGAACAACCGTTCGACTTCATCGAGAATCTCCCGGGGGTCCCGACTCACCGATTTGCCGCGCGTGGTGGGGATGATACAATAGGTACACCCATGGGAGCAGCCGTCCTGAATTTTGACTACCCCTCGGGTTCGCTTGTACCCGGAGATGGAAAAATCAGGGAAAAGGCGGGCATCTGCATTATCATGTGCCGAGGGAGCCGGCATCTCCCCGGGGTGCGTGCGAAGGAGATGCTTGTCCGCCTGGGAAACGGCCAGCCTGACCCCCTCGAGGCTGCTCAGCTCCGGGATTGCCTGGATAGCGCAACCCGCCAGGAGAATGGAGGCTGCGGGATGTTTCTGATGGAGTTTGCGAACATGGCGTTTGAGGTCGGAAATGGCCCGTTCGGTGACGGCGCAGGTATTGATGAGAATGATGTCAGCCTGTCCGGGATCATCTTGTTCGACCATGCCGAGACCCGTCCATGCCTCGCGGATGGATTGGGATTCGTATTGGTTGACCTTGCAACCCTGGGTGAGGATGAAAAAGGATTGGTGTGGCATGTTCCTGACGGTGTGAGAGGCGGGTCCGAGTGGCCGCTCGAGCGGTTTCAGGACGCGAGTTCCTGGAGCAGCGTATCGTCCATGCCCAGAATGGCAATGTTATGGGCATTGGCCAGTTCCAGGGTTTCCTGGGGGCTGAAGAGCAGGCTGTTGGCCGCATCGACAGCCAGGCAGGAGGCTTTGGCCGTGATCATGCTCTGGATGGTTTCAGGTCCGATGGCCGGTAAATCGATGCGTGCGTCCTGGCCGGGTTTGAAAATCTTGACCACCACGCATCCCTTTCGAGCCAGGGTTCCGGCTCGACGGATCGTGGCGTTGGTGCCTTCGATGCCTTCAACGGCAATGGTCATCTGCTCCCGGACCACCAGGCATTGACCGATATCGAGGGAACCCAGAGTCTTGGCGATGGGTCGGGCATAGAGAATGTCGCTTATTTCCCGTGCGTCCGGTGCCCTTCTGGTCAGGACACCCCGGGGAGTTGCCAGCTCGGGAACGAAGCGTGTCGCCGAGACGACTTCCATGCCCTCCTTTTCAAACTCCCTGGCTACGGCCCGAAGCAGGGAATCATCACTCTTGCAGGCCAGAGAAAAAAGGATCCGGGCGGCCCTAAAATCCGGACGGATGTCCAGAGCACGGGGCTTGTCGATGGGCCCGGCAAAGACGACCAGAGAGACCCCGTGTTTTTTGAAGAAACGGATCAATTTACCCAGTTGCCCCAGCTTGAGCCAGGTGAATGCATGGGTGGACGACGGCGTCTCCCGGGCCGTATCGTTCACGAATCCCGCACCAATGACCTCGAATCCCTGTTCCCGGGCGTTCTGGGCCACAAGGGCCGGGAAGGTGCCGCCCCCGGCGATGAGTCCGAGTCGTGGTGCAGGTTTTGTCATGATGCAGGGTTTACTGGGTGGTGGTGTTGGAGCAGGCAGGAATACGATTTCACGATGGAACGAGGAAAGACCGAAAGACGAGCAACGAAAAACGCTTCCTCTTTCCAATGGCTAAACCGCCGAGGTCACGCCCCGCTCGGAATTCTTGATGAAATCGACAAGGTGCGCCACCCGTTGGATGTCGCCAAACTGGGCCATGACTTCCTTGCATGCCCCCTTGAGGTTCCCTCTGGTCCGCCAGATGAGCTTGTAGGCCTGTTTGATGCCTTTGAGCTCTTCCGAAGTGAAACCGGCCCGTTTGAGCCCGATGAGATTGGGCCCTCTGAGCCTGGCCCTGTCGCCCACGGCCATCATGTACGGGGGAATGTCCTGGGCCACGCCGGTCTTGCCGCCGATAAAGGCATGGGTGCCGATACGCACGAACTGATGCACGGCAGACAGACCTCCGATGATGGCATGGGGGGCCACTTCCACATGCCCGGCCAGGGTCGCGCCGTTGGACATGATCACATGGTCTTCGAGCTGACAGTCATGGGCGATGTGGCAATAGGCCATGACAAAACAGTCCGAGCCCACGCGGGTGATGCCGCCTCCGCCCGTTGTTCCCCGGCTGATGGTCACGAATTCCCGCACCGTGATCCTGTCACCCATTTCAAGCAGGGTCCGTTCTCCGTGATATTTGAGATCCTGGGGAGGTCCTCCGATGCTTGCAAAAGAATGGATCTGGCAGTCCTCTCCCAGAGTGGTCAGTTTTTTGATGTGAGCCGAAGCCCCGATGACCGACCGGTCACCGATGCGGGTATCCTCTTCCACAATGGCAAAAGGCCCGATGGTCACGTCCTGGCCGATTTCGGCGTTCTCGGAAACCAGGGCCGATGCATGGATCTCGGTAGCCACTACCCGTCCTCCCTGTCGACCACTGCGGCCGTGAGCAGACCCTCGGCCACCTTTTTCCCGCCGACCTTGGCGATACCCCGGATCTTCCAGAGATTGAGCTTGTGCTTGAGATAGGTGACTTCCAGCTCGAGCACGTCGCCGGGAAACACGGACTGGCGGAACCTGACTTTTTCGATGCCGGTGAACAGGAAAATCTTGTCCTGCATCTGATCAGGAATGGACTTCACTACGAGAATGCCGCCGGTCTGAGCCAGGGCCTCGAGGATGAGAACGCCCGGCATGACAGGATACGCGGGAAAATGGCCCTGGAAAAAGGGTTCGTTCAGGGTGACTCCCTTGATGGCCTTGATATGGTCCAGGGGCTTGAAATCCAGGACCCTGTCCACCAGGAGAAATGGATAGCGGTGGGGCAGGAGGTCCAGGATGTCCTTGCTCACGATTTCGCCGAATTCTGGTTGTTTCATGATATATTCCGATTGACGGATTGATGGTGGTCGAAACGAGAACTGATCATCTACATTACTGACTGTCAGGATCAGATTGCTCGCGCAGGGAGGCCAGCTCCTTTTCCAGTCTGCGGAGACGTTTGGACATCTCCGGGAGTTTGGGAAGGGTTGCCACTGTCTTGAGATATTTTTTGTAGTCCATGGAGGGCAGGCCGCCGCCCAGATCGGTTCCCGGCTTGATGGAAGAGTGGATGCCTCCCTTGGCAGCGATGCGGCAGCCGTCGCCGATGGTCAGATGTCCGGCCACGCCCACCTGCCCGGCAAGGATGACGCCCTTGCCCAGGGTCGCGCTTCCGGCGATACCCACCTGGGCGACGATGATGGAATTCTCTCCCACCTGGACGTTATGACCAATCTGCACGAGGTTGTCGATTTTCGTTCCTTTGCCGATCCTGGTCTCGCCGAGAGCGGCCCGGTCGATGGTGGTGTTGGCACCGATTTCCACGTTGTCTTCAATGACGACCCGGCCGATCTGGGGAAATTTTTCCAGCCCCTGAGCGGCCTGGGCGAAACCGAATCCGTCGCTTCCGAGAACCACGCCCGCGTGGAGGATGACCTTGTCACCAACCCGAGTTCCGTCCATGAGAGTCACGTGGGGATAAACGATGCACCCCGTGCCGATGCGGCAGTCCTCTCCCACATGAACGTGGGGAAAGAGACGGGTTCCTTCTCCTACCTCGGCACCGTCTCCAATATACACGAAGGGTGCTATCTCCACCGAGGGATGCACTGTGGCTCCGGGATGGATGAAGGCCTGATCGCTCCGGCCGGAAAAGCGGCCCAAAGGTTTGGCCACGATCTGGACCAGACGGGCAAAATCCAGATAGGGCTGGGAGCTCACCAGGACCGGGCAGGGAGCCTGGTCCGCGTGATCCTGATCGGTGATGATCGCACCGGCCCGGGATGCCGGGACCTGGTCGGCGTATTTGGGGTTGGCCAGAAAGCTGACCTCGTCCGGGCCTGCATCGGCCAGGGTATTCACGCCGGAGATCTCCCGATCATCACCTGAAAGGGTCAGGCCGAGACGCTCGGCAATGTCCGAGAGACGCATTATTTCGTTCCTTTGTCCTTGTTTTTGGCTCGCCATGCCTTATTGACCTCGACCATGATGGTATCGGTCAGATCGGCCTTTTCATCGGCATAGATCAGACCGCTGGCCTGGGCGTCGGTGATGGTGGTGTAGCCCTGCTTTTTGCCGTACTCGGTGATCACCTCGACCACCAGCTTGATGACGGGTTCGCTCAGTTTCTGCTCTTCCATCTTGATCTTGCGCTGCAGGCTCCGGTACATGTCCTGGAAATCCCTGACCTTGCGTTTGTAGGCCAGCTGTTTGTCTTCCTTGGCCTCCTGGCTGAGGAGATATTCCTGTTTCTGGAGTTCCTGCTGGATGGTCTGGATCTCGTTTTGCTCCTTCTCCATTTTTTCCTTGTCGCCCTTGAACTTTTCCTGAAGGGATTTCATGGCGTCCTTGCCGGGGTCGGATACGGCGATGATCTTCTGCATGTTGATTACGCCGATCTTGGGGCCGGCCGCAAGGGCGGAAGCGGTGAAAAGCAGCATGAAACAGGTAAGCATGATAGTCTGACGCATGAGGTTCTCCTTTATGTATCCATGATGGATTGATGGTTTGTTCAACACTCGTCTGCAGATCGGAGACGATCGGGTTTAGAAAAACTGGCCCACGGAAAATTCGACCCGTCCGCCGCCGGAAACCTCGTCGTCATCGTCAAGCCCGTAACCGTATTCCAGGCGCAGGGGGCCGAGTGGCGAGTACCACCTGATGCCCGCCCCCACGGATTTGTACAGATCGAAATCAACGGTTTCATCGTCATCCCACACATTACCGGCGTCGAAAAAGGCCACGCCCAGGATGCCGATTTCCTTGTTGATGGGAAAGATGTATTCGAAGTTGGTGAAGAATTCTTTGGTGCCGCCCTTCTTGTCTCCGCTGCCGTCATCGTAGCGAGGGGCAATGTCCCGACCCTTGTAGCCGCGCACCGAATTGATCCCGCCGAGATAGAAGCGTTCAAACAGGGGAATCTCGTCGTTGCCGTTTTTCATGAGATAGCCTGCCTGCCCGTGCCAATGGAAGACCGTACTCCAGAACAGGGGGTGATACCAGCTGCTGTCTCCGATGTACTTGATGAATTCGTCGTCGCCCTGGAGCAGTCCGCCGGAATATTCCACGGAAAGGGTGTTCTTGGTCCCCCGGGTCGGGTTGATCCTTCGGTTGGTGGTGTCCCGGGTTACGCCCACATAGGCAGCACTGGCCCAGAAGGTTCCCGCCTCGATCTCGTCGTGTTCGAACTCGTCCTCGTCCAGGTCGGAGATGGTATAGC
>CAYWJL010000129.1:0-6148 GCA_964458145.1 uncultured Desulfovibrionales bacterium
CGAGTTTCTTTATCAAGCTTCTTCCGCATCAAGGAGGGGTTCCCGAGTGGTCAAAGGGAACAGACTGTAAATCTGTCGGCGGACGCCTTCGGAGGTTCAAATCCTCCCCCCTCCACCATGATGCACCAGACGTCCCCATCGTCTAGCTCGGTCCAGGACACCAGATTTTCATTCTGGGTACAGGGGTTCAAATCCCCTTGGGGACGCCATCATTCCCCGGTGGCTCAATCGGCAGAGCGGGTGACTGTTAATCACTAGGTTGCAAGTTCAAGTCTTGCCCGGGGAGCCAGAATATTCTTCCGCTACGAGCGGAATCAAGCAGGCAATGTGTTCATTGCCTGCTTTTTTTTATGTGTTTAACTCCCTTCCCTTCCATTTCTCCCCCTCTGTTCGGCTTTTCCGGACACCACTCCCGAATCGTGCATAACCTTGCCTTGTAAAAGCGTACTCGTCACTCCGCCCACCGAAGCAAAACAAGATAACCCTCCAAAATTACAGGCAAAACAAATTCGGCGTACATCGTGCTGAATCCAAGGACAGATCTGCCATTGCCCTGAAAAGAACCCTCGATCCCGATCGGTTCACTACCATTCACCACAAGGAGGGGAGTTATGAAGCGTCTGATCCTGTTTGTCTCGTTGTTTGTCTGTTGCATGCTTGTATCGCCACCGGTGTTTGCCAACACCATCACCTTTGATACGGCCACCCAATCATCGCCCGGTGCACCGTTTACTGTGGACGGAGTCGTATTCAATGATTTTTTCCTGGGATATGATCAGATTTCCAACAACTTTCTCGCGGCCGATTTTGCATTCGGCACAGCCGGCTCGGATATGGCCACGATCAATTTCTCGACACCGGTGTACCTTTCCGGTTTCGATTACTATGCCAGCGGCCTGACCTGCCTGCTCAATTACATGGGCTCGACCATTGGGGGCGGGATCTCGACCCTGGGACCATCCACCACCAGCTGGACCGCGTTTTCAGGAGGAGGGGCATTGATCGATGAAATCGTCTTCCAGCTTCCAGCGGCTCCCCCTTCCATGACAGCGGCATCCCTCAACCTCGACAACCTCGAGTATGAACCGGTTCCCATTCCCGGTGCCATGGCTCTGCTTGCCTCGGCCTTGCTCGGCATTGCCGGATTCAGAAAGAAGTACATGAGCTGACACACCAATCTTTAAAAAATTGCCTGCCGGCCACGCCTTCTCTTCTTTGCAAGGCGTGGCCTTTTTTTGTGTGTCAAAGCGTGTGATCTTTCCGGAACGGATTCCGCTGATTCCGGGCGAAACCGTTTTGAAAAACCGGATTTACGCCGAAACTCGAACCCCATTCAAAGCAACCACTTAAAATATAGACAAAATTACTACGGCGCACATTTTGCTTATTTATGCATTGCACATACCTGCATGGATACACAGGTGAAAATCCATTGATGCCAACAAGGAGGTTTGCCCATGAAGCAAAAATCGCTCTCTGCTCGATCACCATAGGAATCGCCGTATGCGATGGGAATCCCAAAAAGTCGACCAGACGACCTGCCGACGCCCCCTGTCTTCAGATGACAACTCTTGCCGGCACCATTGTTCGATACGCAAAGGAGAAACTCGACATGAAAAAATTGTTATGCACCCTTGGCATGTTTGTACTGATAGCATGCACTGCCCATGCGTCCCCAATCACCATTGATTTTGAAACGGTTCCCTTTGGAGCCGGCCTTGACGGGAACACAGTGACCGTCGACGGTGTGAATTTCGACGGATGGGCCATGGGATTCGGCCTTGCAGCCGGGGCAGCCCTGTTGCAGCCAACAATCACTTTCAACACCCCTGTGGAATTGCTCGGATTCGACTACTTGGCGATCCCTGGAGCCGTATGTTCATTGGATGCCACCCCATTTTCCCTGATACCGGGAGTGGGTACATTCCACAACCCTTTCAGCTCGAACCCCATCGAATCGCTGACCTTCGATTTCCCCAGCAACCTCGGGGGCATATTGCTGGATAACCTGACCTTTGAACCTCAGGTCGCGCATACCCCCATCCCCGGCCCTCTGGCCCTTCTGGGCATCGCCCTGGCCGGTTTTTTGGGGATCAGAAAAAAAATACGGATTTGATGCGCCCAATCTCCAACCAGAAAAGGCCCGGCGTTGTGTACGCCGGGCCTTTTCTGGTTGGAAACGAATTGGAAATGATACCGTCCGGTTTCGCGTTGAGAACTACTTCCAATCATCCAGAACAAAGCCTATGCCGATCCTGTCCACCGAATGATCATAATCGAGCAGACTCTCCCCGTATCCGGTAAAATATTGGATGTATCCGCTCAAATTCCGGCCCAGAGGAAAGGCCCAGTCCAATTGCAACGCCCCCCGGTTGTCATCGAACCGGCAATTGTTCCGCCACATGGCTCCAAAACGGTGACCGTCCAGATAATAGTGGACCCACAACTCACCCGGTCCCATATATTCGTCGATATCCGGATTGTCGTCCTCGTCTTCTGATTCCGGAATACGATACCAGGTCTTGAGCTCAAACACGAAGTCCTCGTATTCCAATCCCAGATTGCCCACCAGCCTGTTCCAACTTCGGGACAGCGGCTCGGCCCGGCCGTTGGATTGATGATTGAACCCGAAGGTGACCGTCCGCAGCCGCACGCCGAACAGGTCCACATCGGTCCGATAATTCAGGAGCACCTCGGGTTCGTAATTGGTCTCCCGAAACGGTGCGGACTCCTCCACATTGTACACCTGCCAGAAAGATCGCTGGGTGTAGCCGAACCAGAGATCCATATCCTGCCCAAGCACATCCTGCCAGCGTTTGACCTTCACGCTCAGCTGAAATGCGGCCTCGGCATCCTTGACCGTATCCACTTCCCCGGTGTGATCGGGCTCCCGGTTGGGTGAAGCGTTATAGGTAAAGGGCATGATATAATTGTCCCGATGGGGCATGAAGGTGAAACGGCCACGAGTTTTGGATTCATCGAGTTCCCAATGTCTGGTCAGATAGGACAGCCCCTCGTCTTTCACATGGCCTTGAGGATCGGAGGCAATGGTTGAGTTGCCGGCAGAAACAGCTTTGTGCGCCTCAGCCACAGACTCCTTAGAGCTTCTTCCTGCCAACCGGTCGTAACACTGAAGACGCAGGTCATCGTCCTCGATGCAAATGCATTGTTCCAGGGTACGGGTTTGTTCTGCCCAGACTAATCTGGAGCTAATCCCCCCGACCATCCCAACAAACAACACCAAGATTCCCATCCATTTGAACATCTTACACAAACCTCTCTCCGGGCACAGGAGGGATCTCCCCTATATCGCCGGCAAGATTCAATTTGTAATGCCAGAAATGCCATGAACGGGGGCGAAACCATCCTATTTCCGCATTACGAATCACATCTTTCAAAATGGCGACCCCCACCAGATGGATCAAAGCCCGGGTGTCCTCGAACGTACCCAGATCCATCACTTTGGCTATCAGCTGATAGGGGAAGAGAACAGCCTGGTCAGGCGTTTTCCACCACATATATTTGGGCGCAAACGGTTTCAGATGCTCAATCGTTTCCGGATTCAGATTCTTGGTATCCATAGTCTTTGCTGGACGACTGTTGAATGGGTTTTCCGGCCGGAATACTCTCATCAATCCCCGTTGCGCTCGTCCACGACCCTCTTGCTCTTGCCATAGGTTCTGGGAAGGCCCATGGGATCGACGACGCGAACGTTCCCGCGCACCAGAAGTTTCTTGCGCATCTCCACGGCAACGGCCTCGGACAGGTTGGCGTCCATGTCGGCCGGAGTATCCTGCTTGCGCTCCACGCTGACCAGCATATGGTCCAGGCCGTCCTTGCGGGTCAGATGGATCTGATATTCCGAACTGACCTCGGGAAAACGTTCCAGCACATCGGCGATCTGACCGGGATAGATGTTCACTCCGCGGAAGATGATCATGTCGCCGGAACGGCCCATAATCTTGTCGTGCATGGGCAGACACAGCCCGCAGGAGCACTTGCGGGGGATGATACGGCAGAGATCCCTGGTCCGATACCGGATGAGGGGAGCGGCCTCCTTGCACAACGTGGTGACCACCATCTCGCCCATTTCACCCGGGGCAACGGGTTGCAGGGTTTCCGGGTCCACGATTTCCAGGATATAGTAATCCGCCCAGTAGTGGATGCCTTCATGGGCCGAACATTCGAGACCCGCTCCCGGACCGTACAATTCGGTCAGTCCGGAAATATCGAACGAGTCCTCGGCACCCAGAAGGTTCAGCACCCGGTTGCGCATCTTGACCGTGTGCGGTTCGGACCCGAAAATAAGTCGCTTGAGACCGATCTTCTCCCTGACCCCGTGCTTTTCCACCTGCTCGGCCAGAAGCAACGCCATGGACGCTGTGGAACACATGCAGGTGGATTGCATGTCCTGCAGAAACTGGAGCTGAAAATCCAGATTGCCCGGACCAAGAGGGAGGGCCATGGCCCCGAAGTGCTCACACCCCAGCTGGAACCCGGCTCCGGCCGTCCACAGCCCGTAACCCACGGCAATCTGGACACGATCTTCCCGGGTCAGCCCGGCCAGCTCGAAACACCGGGCCATCATGTCCTTCCAGTCTTCGATATCCTTCCGGCTGTAGGCGAGCACCTTGCGCTTTCCCGTGGTTCCGGACGAGGCATGCACCCTCACCACCTGATCCATGGGCACACTGACCAGTGGAAAGGGGTAGCCGGCCCGCAGATCCTGGACCGTGGTAAAGGGCAGGCTGGTCAGATCGTCCAGAGAACGGATGTCTTCAGGAGATACTCCGGCCTCCTTGAGCTTTTCACGGTACGCCTCACTCCCCTCATAGGCATGACGCACGGTCCACCGAAGGCCCTGGAGCTGCTTGGCCGCCAATTCCTCTTCCGTGTAGTCGGGCAAAAAACGATAGTTCGATCCCATGTGTGACTCCTTACAAAAAAAGCCGCGGTTCTGGCCCGCGGCTTTTTTTTCATCTGTTCAAAGATCACCGTGGACCGCCCGGAAGCTTTCCACGATGTATGATGGACTGGATTTTAGTGGACAACTTCCCTATACAAGGTCGCGCCACCACCAATACGTTGTCGTTGATTCAGGTACGTACATAATGCACGTACTATGCGACGCCACCCTCATCCTGTCAAGAAGGAAACCATGTATATCCTGCCCCTCGCCCCCATCCCCACGGCCGTGATCGCTCTCGTTCTCGGACTGGTTCTCGGAAGCTTCTACAATGTCTGCATATTCCGGTATCTTTCCGGAACCTCCATTGTCCGCCCGGGTTCCCATTGCCCGGGTTGCGGCCATGTTCTGGCATGGTGGGAAAACATCCCTGTGATCAGCTATATTCTGCTCAGGGGAAAATGCCGTTCCTGCAAGGCCCCCATCTCACTGCAATACCCCCTTGTGGAACTGCTTTCCGGCATCCTGTCCATGCTCCTGGCCCTGCGTTTCGGTCTGGGAGTCACCTGGCTCTTCTACCTGATCCTCACGGGCATGCTTCTCGTGGGCAGCTTCATCGACCTGCACATCTTCATCCTGCCCGATCTGATCACTCTGCCCGGAGCCGGCATCGCCCTGGCCGGATCGTACTTCTTCCCCCACGGATTCGTAAGCGGCCTCATCGGCGCCCTGGCAGGCGCGGGGCTGTTCCTGCTCATCCAGCAGACCTACCGGCTGATCAAGCATATCGAGGGGTTGGGTACCGGCGACATCAAACTCATGCTCATGCTCGGGGCCATGACCGGCTGGAGGGGACTGCCCATCATGATCTTCTTTTCCGCAGCAGCCGGTCTCGTGGTCAGCCTGATCTATCTCAGAAAAGGAGAGGGGAAGGGTATGAAAACCGCCATCCCCTTTGGCCCGTTTTTGAGCATGGGCGCGTTGCTCTATGTCCTGTGGGGACAGGAAATCTGGAATCTCTACCTGGGACTGTTCACGAGATGACACCTTCCCGGGGGCTCCAAGGCGTGGTCCTGGCCGGCGGCAAATCCACCCGCATGGGCAGGGACAAGGCCAAGGTGGTCTTTCACGGCCAGGATCTGGTCAGGCATGCGGTCAATATTCTGGAAGCATTGTGCGACCGGGTCTGGATTTCGGGACGGGATGCACGGGAACACGAGCTTACCAACCCCTGGTTTCTGG
>CAYWJL010000130.1:0-6142 GCA_964458145.1 uncultured Desulfovibrionales bacterium
CGACAACCAAAAAAGGATCTGTATGTTTGAGGCCGGTGTCATGTCCAGAGGCGCACAAGCTCTTGGCTGAAAACCAGGGTCTTGAACCGGATGTATCCATTGAGCTTCACAAACAATGGGTCTATGGACAATTGCCATGAAAAACATCCATTGTCATACCTCCCTCCATGGCAACTCCCAATGCGTCTTCCTCCTGCACGGCCTGTGCAGGACATCCAGGTCCATGAACAAGCTCGCAACGTCTCTGGTTCGATCGGGATACGACGTGGTGAATGTGAACTATCCGTCCAGCCCTTTTCCCAACGCCCGTCTGTCCGAGGACATCCATACCCGGACCTGCAACCATACCGACCAGGAAAATTACGAACATATCCATTTCGTGACCCACTCCATGGGCGGGATCATTGTGCGGCATATTCTCGCCGACCATACTCTTTCCAATCTCGGACGAGTCGTCATGCTCAGCCCGCCCAATCAGGGGAGCGAGGTGGTTGACCGGTTGAAGCATCTGTTCACCTACAAACTCCTGAACGGACCGGCAGGGCTTGAATTGGGAACGGACAAGGCAGATACACCCACACGCCTCGGACCTGCCCGTTTCGACCTGGGCGTGATCACGGGGAGAAAAACCATCAATTTCATTCTCTCCACCATGATTCCCGGAGAAAACGACGGCAAGGTTTCCGCCCAAAGGGCACGGCTTGAAGGCATGCGGGATTTTCTGGTAGTCGACGCCACCCATCCGTTCATCATGAAGAATAACCGGGTCATTCACCAGGTGCTGTTCTATCTCAAAACCGGCCGGTTCGACCATGCCGGGCACAAGGAGATATAAAAAAATTTCGTAACCATTCACGTCTCTTTGAAATCCCCCGTAGGGGCGGACCTGTGTGTCCGCCCGTTTTCGGGTACATTGCCCACTTCTACCCGGTATCCACACAATGGGCGGACACACAGGTCCGCCCCTACAGGAAATATTGATCGCACCTGAATAGTTTCAAAATTTCCAGCACGAACATGCCGGGCGACCAAGCTATAGTTACGTAAAGCTTATGGAATTATGGCGCAATCCGCACTATCCATCCCAGTAATTATTTGCTACGGATCACGGGCATATTGAACAAGGCACAGTATATGTTGCAGCAGGATTCTCTCTGCGTGACATCCGCACCGATGTTTTCACCCGCAACCATGGACATCTTGCTTATGGACCGAACCAGCTGTCATCCACGCCATCGTCAGACACGCACGGGATGCATCATCAAATCCCTGCTGCCCGTCCTCGTCCTGCTGCTCGCAGGTTGTGCCGCTGTGGGCCCGAACTACTCTCCGCCGAAACCGGACATGCCCGAAGCCTGGCACACGCCTCTTGATCCGGCCCTGGAGGCACGGGAAAAACTGGTTCTTGAGTGGTGGAAACTGTATGACGATCCCCTGCTGACCAGGCTGATCACCGAGGCTTCCAAGGGCAATCTGGACCTCAAGGAAGCCGTGGCCAGGGTGGACGAGGCCAGAGCCCAGCTCGGCGTGGCCCTGGGCGAGGAAGTCCCTTCCCTGGATGCCACTGCCAATATTTCCCGGTACCGGACCAGCAAGAACAACTATGGCCTGGGTAAGACCAAGAACCTGTACTCCCCCGGCGTCTCGGCCAGCTGGGAAATCGATCTGTTCGGACGCATCCGGCGTTCCGTGGAAGCGGCCGGTGCCGATTTCCAGGCCACCCGTGAAGACCGGACCGACGTGATGATCTCCCTGTACGCCAATGTTGCCCAGACCTATCTGAACATCCGGACCTACCAGGCGAGGTTGGCCGCTGCCGACGCCAACATCGAATCCCAGAAACAGGTTCTGGAACTGACCCAATCCAAATTCAAATACGGACTGGCAACCAGCCTTGAAGTGGCTCAGGCCGAACGGGTTCTGGCCAGTTCCGAGGCCTCGGTGCCGCCCCTGCGCATCGAACTCTCCAAATCCATCAACACCATGGCCGTGCTTCTCGGCCGCCAGCCCGGGACACTGTACGACGAGTTGAGCACGCCCAAAGACATTCCCCTGCCGCCCAAAAAGGCCACCCTGGGCATGCCCGCCGATCTGCTGAGGCAACGTCCGGACATCCGCAGGGCCGAACGTCAATTGGCCGCCCAGACCGCACGCATCGGCGTGGCCAAGGCAGATCTCTACCCGAGTCTCTCTCTCACCGGCTCCTTCGGCTACGAATCCATAAACACCAAGGACCTGTTCGAACCGGCCAGCAATGTGTTCGCTTTTGGCCCGTCCCTCAGGTGGAACATCTTTTCCGCCAACCGCATCCGCAACCAGGTCAAGGCACAGGACGCCGTGGCCAGGCAGTACATGTTCCGCTACGAAAGCACGGTCTTAAACGCCCTGAACGAGGTGGAAAACGCCCTGCGCGCCTACATCGAAGACCGGGTCCAGCTCGAGGCCCTGAACCGGGCCGTGGACGCTGCCAGACGATCGGTGAACCTTTCCACCCAGCTGTACAAGCAGGGCCTGGTCAACTTCCAGGATGTCCTGGACGCCCAGCGTGACCAGTTCTCCCTGGAGAACGACCTTGCCTCGGCCAGGGGCAGCAGCGCGGCCAATTTCGTCAACCTCTACGCCGCCCTCGGCGGCGGCTGGAACCCCGACGACCCCGAGGCCCCCCTCCCAACCATCGAAGAAACAGTCTTCGAGTAAGACAGGATAAAGGATATAAGATAGAGGATATACGATAAAAGCCGAAGGGCCGCGATCGATATTCCACCGTCAACAAGGTCCCCAAAGTCAACAGGGTCAACAAGGTCACAAAAAAACACCCACACCCCGTTTACCCTGCGCACTGCCCCCCGCACCCTGCGCACTTTTTTCACCAACAAGGAGTCACCCCATGCACCCAACGACCAACCATCCCCGCATATATCTCTCCATCACCCTGAGCATCCTTGCCCTTCTCCTGGCTACGGGCTGCAAGGAGAAAAAGAACACCTATGTCCCGCCCCCGCCGGCAAGCGTCACCGTGAGCAAGCCCCTGGTCAAGACAGTGACCAACTACGCCGATTTCACCGGGACCACCGAGGCCCAGGAGTCCGTGGAGATCCGCCCCCGGGTGGAAGGGTATCTGGAAAAAATCCTCTTCACCCCCAGTTCCTACGTCAAAAAGGGTGATCTTCTCTTTGTCATCGATCCCCGCCCCTACGAAGCCAAGCTCAAGGAGGCCCAGGCGGAAGTGCTGGTGCGCCGGGCGGAGCTGGAGCTGGCCAAGGCAACCCTGACCCGCAAGGAAAATGCCTTCAAGGACAGAGCGGTCAGCGAAGTGGACGTGATCGAGGCCAGAGCCAAAAAAGAACAGGCCGATGCCCAGGTGGAAAGCGCCAAGGCCAGCGTGGAGACTGCACAGCTGAATCTCAACTACACCCATATCAAGGCGCCCATCAGCGGACGCATCGACCGCAGCCTGGTGGACGAGGGCAACCTGGTGGGTGCGGGCACTCCCACCCTTCTGGCTACCATTGTGGATGACAACCCCATGTTCGCCTATTTCACGGTCAGCGAGCGGGATCTTCTGTATTACCAGGAACATTGCAAAACCGAAAAATTTTCCCTGAACACCGAACAAAAAGCCTTTCTCGGGCTTTCCAATCAGCCCGGCTATCCCACAGAAGGCCACATCGACTATATCGATAACCGGTTGCAGTCGACATCCGGGACCATGCAGGTCAGAGCGGTCTTCGACAATGAAGACCACTGGCTGCTCCCGGGCCTCTTCGCCCGCATCCGGGTGCCATTGGGCCAGGAAGAAGGCGCACTCCTGGTGCCCGACCTGGCTCTGGGTGTGGACCAGCAGGGTGAGTACGTCCTGGTGGTGGATAAGGACAACAAGGTGGAATATCGCTCCGTGACCCAGGGAGCCCTGGTCGACGGCATGCGGGTGATCACCAAGGGACTCGGACCCGACGACCGGGTCATCGTCAAGGGCGTGCAAAAGGCCAGACCAGGTGCCGTGGTCACTCCCACGGAAGTGAAGCCCGAGAGTCTGGTCAAGACATCCGCCCCATCTGAAGCCGCATAAGGAGTCTCCATGTTCAGCCGTTTTTTCATCAACCGCCCCATCTTCGCGGCCGTGGTCTCCATCGTGATCATCATCGCCGGTCTGGTCACCCTGCAAAGTCTTCCCGTGGCCCAGTATCCGGAGATCTCCCCGCCGACCATCTCGGTGACCACCAACTATCCCGGTGCCAATGCCCAGGTTCTGGCGGACACCGTGGCCCAGCCCATCGAGGAACAGGTCAACGGGGTCGAAGGCATGATCTACATGTCCTCCACCTGCGCCAACAACGGGGACTACTCCCTGACCGTCTCCTTTGACATCGGGACCGATCTGGATATGGCCCAGGTCCTTGTCCAGAACAGGGTCAGCCAGGCCACGGCATCGCTTCCCGAAGCCGTTCAGAGCATCGGCGTGACCACATCGAAACAGTCCACCAATATTCTTCTCTTCGCCACCCTGACATCGCCGAACCACACCTTCGACCCCCTGTATCTGAGCAACTACGCCACCATCAACATCAAGGATGAGCTCTCCCGGATCGACGGGGTGGGCTCGGTCTCCGTGTTCGGCGCGGGTGACTACAGCATGCGTATCTGGCTCGATCCCAACAAGCTCAAGGCCCGCGGGCTGACCACCACCGATGTGCTCAACGCCATCAATGAGCAGAACGTCCAGGTGGCAGCAGGGCAGATCGGCCAGCCGCCGGCACCCCAGGAGCAGGACTTCCAGTATTCCATCACGGTCAAGGGACGGCTGACCGACGCCAAGCAGTTCGAGTCCATCATCGTCAAGGCCCTGCCCGGCGGGGCCATGGTCCGTCTTCGTGACATCGCCCGGGTCGAACTCGGTGCCCAGAGCTACGACATGACCAGCCAGGCCAACGGCATCCCCACCTCTGCCATTGCCGTGTACCAGCAGCCCGGGGCCAACGCCCTGGACGTGGCCAAGGAAGTCAAGGCCCGCCTGGTGGAGCTCAAACAGGGGTTCCCCACCGACCTCGACTACGCCATTCCTTTTGACACCACGGAATTCGTGAACGCCTCCATCGACGAGGTCGTGGAGACCATCTTCATCGCCATTGTCCTGGTGTTCATCGTCATCCTGGTCTTTCTGCAGGACTGGCGGGCCACCCTGATCCCGGCGGCGACCATTCCGGTCTCCCTCATCGGAACCTTTGCGGTCATGGCCGGGCTGGGGGTGAGCATCAACATGCTCTCCCTGTTCGGCATCGTCCTTGTCATCGGGATCGTGGTGGATGACGCCATCGTGGTGGTGGAAAACGCCACCAGAAACATGGACGATCTTCGTCTTCCTCCCAAGGAAGCCACCATCCGGGCCATGGACGAAGTGACCGGACCGGTCGTGGCGACCACATTGGTCCTCCTGGCCGTGTTCGTGCCCACCGCCTTTCTGGGCGGGATCACCGGGGCCCTGTACCGGCAGTTCGCCCTGACCATTGCCACGGCCACGGTGTTCAGTGCCCTGAACGCACTGACCCTCTCCCCGGCCCTGTGCGCCATCATCCTCAGGCCCTCGCCCTCCCACCACAACATCTTTGCCCGGGCCTTCAACTGGACCTTTGACAAATTCCAGAAGGGCTACGGTGCCATTGTCGGCGGCATGGTCAGGCGCGGTTTTATCTCCATGGTCCTCTTTGTGGCATTGGCCGCAGCCGCGGGCTGGGGGATGCTGCAGCTGCCCACGGGATTCGTTCCCTCGGAAGACCAGGGATACGCCATGGTCAGCGTCCAGCTTCCCGACGCGGCCTCCCAGAAACGGACCCTTGCCGTCATCGAGACCCTGAACCAAAAAATCGCCAAACTTCCCGGGGTGCGCAGCTGGATCTCGGTGCCCGGCTATTCCCTGCTGGACGGCGCAGCCGCCTCCAACGCAGCGACCATCTGGGTGGTCTTCGACTCCTGGGACGAACGTCTCCCCAAGGGGCTGGACGTCAATGCCATGATCGGACAACTCTACAGGATCGCCGGAACCATTCAGGAAGCCACGGTATTCGCCTTTGCCCCCCCGGCCATCATGGGGCTGGGGCAGGCAGGCGGATTCGAGACGAAAATTCAGGACAAGGGAGATGTCGGC
>CAYWJL010000131.1:0-2289 GCA_964458145.1 uncultured Desulfovibrionales bacterium
GGGCGGCCAAGCTAGTAAAGGGGCTTTTTTCGTCTATTTTTTGCCCCAACAAAAATACCATGTCGGCACTCCCGGGTTTTCTGGTAACAACACCAGTAAATACAAAACTCACAGGAGGCCGACATGGCAAAGCTCAAGTTATCATCAGTTCATCGATTTGTTGAAGCATTTTCAGGCGAGAAAGTTTGGGTAGGAGTCGATGTCCACAAGCGCAGTTTTAGCGTGGCCCTACTTCGACCTGACGGGATGAGTAAGGATTGGACGTGTCCAGCCGATGTAAGGGCTTTGACCACAACCATCGCTTCGCTTCCTGTGATTGTCGGGGCGGTTTGTTATGAAGCTGGGCCGACAGGATTCGGACTGGCAAGAAGTCTCGAAGCTGTGGGGATCAACGTTATTATGGCTGCTCCAAGCCGCATACCTCGCCCCGTTGCCGCGACCAACAAAACAGACAGCCTTGATTGCCGCAAATTGGCCGAACTTGCCGCATCTGGCTTGATTCGACCCATTGCTATTCCCTCCGAAAAAGAAGAGGCCTTTCGCAGTCTCCAACGTCGCCGTCATCAAATTACGGACTCTTTGCGCAAGGCCAAGCAGCGAATTCGTGGCTTATTACTTTCTTTGAACGAGGTTGAACCCCATGGTCTCGATCACTGGAGCAAGGCCGCTGTTGAAACTCTCAAAACATTGTCATTACCAACTGGCGCTGGTGATGCTCTGCAAAGCCTCATTGAAGAGCTTGAATATTTAGCTGCAGCTCAACGCCGTGTTGATCTACGCCTTCGTGTAATTTCTCAGGAACAAGACGAGGCGCGTCGAATCGCGGCCATGAGGTCCGTTCCGGGAGTCGGCGAAGTTGTCGCCACGACATTTGCGGCAGAGATATTCCGACCTGGTCGTTTCAACCGAAGCGAAGAGGTGACAGCGTATCTAGGTCTTGCACCGATAGTTCGGCAAAGTGGTTTGAGCAAAGGCACAGCTCGATTACGTCCCGTTGGTCAACGGCGATTACGAAGTTTGCTTATTGAGGCGGCATGGATATGGAAGCAACGTGATGAATGGGCGAAAACTTTCTACAACCGAATTTTGAGCAGGCACGGTATTCCGCAAAAAGCGATTGCTGCGCTTGCTCGGAAACTCGCTGCATTGCTCTGGCGACTAAGTTTGCCAGTTGCAGCATGATAGATCGCGACGGGCTTTTGGTAGCGTAGACTACGGAATAAAAATGGCGATCTCTAATCGTACCGAATCGGTACTTGGTGCCGCAGAGCACGAATAAGAAAAGGAATACAGTTAATCCAATGAGAAATCCCCCGGCTCTGCCGGGGGACCGTAAGAGTTCTACTTATGCGGGAGTCATTCTTGGCGTAAGCCCCTCAACAAACGACAGTGTCTATGGAGTGTTGCCCTTGGTTTTCGGGCCTCGAAATGGCTGGCAATGGCAATATGTAAAGAACAAGGGACTGCTGTCGAAGAACCACTCTTTCCGCCTTTAGGCGGTTCTTAAAGCCGCTTTGAGCGGCTCACAAACTCAAGCCCCCGGCTTTGCCGGGGGTATCTGACTCCCTATAAAGTAAAGTAGTTAGTAATATATACTTGGTCTTAGCGAAACGTTTGTCCAGTATAATCTGATTGAAAACGTAGTCATTTCTTCACTTGTCTGAATTTGTTGAGTGAATTTGGCTAATTGGTACAGCCCCAAATCATATTGTTTTGTCGACTGAAAAATCGGGACAATATGGAAGGAAAAAAGCCCGGGACAATCGTCCCGGCCTTTTTGTTGTGTGTTTTGTGTCAGTGCTACTTCTTCTCTTCGCAGCCGTCTCCGGCCATGTGCTTGAGGTTTTCGTAACGCTTGTTGAAGTCCTGCTCGATCTTGGCGCGGTACTCCTTGGAGAACTCGGGGTAGAACCGCTCCAGCATGGCGTAGCGGTTTTCGCCGGACAGGAATTCCTGCAGGGTTCCGTCGGGGGCCTTGGAATCCAGGGTGAAGGGATTCTTGCCCTCGTCGGCCAGCAGGGGGTTGTACCGATACAGCGGCCAGTATCCGGCAGCCACGGCCAGCTGTTCCTCGAGCTGGGATTTGCCCATGCCCTTTTTGATGCCCTGGTTGATGCACGGGGCGTAACAGATGATGAGTGACGGTCCGTTATAGGCCTCGGCTTCCTTGAACGCCTTGATGGTCTGCGTCAAATTCGATGCCATCGCGACGGGCACGCGCGCTGCGGCGCCAGCCGAGGTCTTCCACGCGGCCGAGTTCACGCCGACCGAGCGTCGCTGCGGCACGAT
>CAYWJL010000131.1:2299-6135 GCA_964458145.1 uncultured Desulfovibrionales bacterium
AACCCATCGGCGTGGCCTTGGAAGACTGGCCGCCGGTGTTGGAGTATACCTCGGTATCCATGACCAGGACGTTGATGTCCTCGCCCGAGGCCAGCACGTGGTCCAGGCCGCCGTACCCGATGTCATAGGCCCAGCCGTCACCGCCGAAGACCCAGTAGGATTTCTTGGTGAACAGGTCTTCCATGGTCATGATTTCATCCAGCAGATCGTTTTCCGGAGCTTCGGCCAGCAGGGTGCGGAGTTTGTCGCCCGCTGCTTTTGATGCCTCGGCATCTTCCTTGCCCGCGAGCCAGGCCTGCATGGTTTCCTTGAGTTCTTCCGGCAGCTCCGTTTCCAGAGCCTGGGTGATTTTGGAGGCCAGGGTATTTCTGCGCTGGTCGATCCCAAGAGAGATACCGAATCCGAATTCGGCCGCATCCTCGAACAGGGAGTTGCCCCATGCCGGGCCGTGGCCGTTTTTGTTGGTGCAGTAGGGCACGGCCGGGGCCGAAGCACCCCAGATGGACGAACACCCGGTGGCATTGGCGATGATCATGCGTTCGCCAAAGAGCTGGGTGAGAAGCTTGACGTACGGGGTTTCCCCGCAGCCCGCACAGGCACCCGAGAACTCGAGCAGGGGCTGCTGGAGCTGGCTTCCCTTGAGGGAGGTCCGCTTCATGAGATCGTCCTTCACGGCAACCGTCTCGGAAAAGTCGAAATTGGGCACCTGTTCGCCGGTCTGGGTGTCGATGGGCTTCATGACAAGGGCCTTTTCCTTGGCCGGGCAGATGTCCGCGCAATTGCCGCAGCCCAGACAGTCAAGGGCGTTCACCTGAATGCGGAAGTGCAGTCCCTTGACCTCTTTGCCCAGGGCGGGCTTGGTGGTGAAGCCGGCCGGAGCCTTGGCCAGTTCCTCGTCCGTGAGCAGGACCGGACGGATGGCCGCGTGGGGGCAGACCATGGCGCACTGGTTGCACTGGATGCAGTTATCCAGGATCCATTCGGGCACGTTGATGGCCACCCCGCGTTTCTCGTGCTTGGTGGTGCTCAGCGGAAAGGTGCCGTCGGGCGTGAAGGCGCTCACCGGCAGCGTGTCGCCCTGCTGGACGAGCATGGGCCGCATGACGTTTGTGATAAAATCGGGCTCGCTGCGTTCCACGGCCGGTTCATCAACTGCGCTCTTCCATGATTCGGGCACGTTGATCTCGATCAAGTTGTCCACGGACTGGTCCACGGCAGCGATGTTCATGTTGACGATCTTGTCGCCCTTCTTGCCGTAGGTGGTCTTGATGGATTCCTTGAGCAGGGCCACGGCGTGTTCGAAGGGGATGACTTCGGAGAGCTTGAAGAAGGCCGTCTGCATGATCATGTTGATCCGACCGCCAAGGCCCACACTCCCCGCGATCTTGACCGCGTCGATGATGTACATCTTGAGGTTTTTCTCGGCAATGGTCCTGCGCATGGATGCGGGCAGTTCCTTGTCCAGCTCCTCGGGCGACCAGTGGCAGTTGAGTACGAAGGTGCCGCCTTCCTGGATGTTTTCCAGAATATCATACGTATGCACGTAGCTGGGATTGTGGCAGGCAATGTAGTCGGCCGCCTCGATGAGATAGGTGGACTGGATGGGCAGATCGCCGAACCGGAGATGGGAGATGGTCAGCCCGCCGGATTTCTTGGAATCATAGGCAAAATAGCCCTGGGCATAGAGATCGGTATTGTCCCCGATGATCTTGATGGCGCTCTTGTTGGCTCCCACCGTCCCGTCGGAACCCAGTCCCCAGAACATGCACCGGACCGTGCCTGCGGGTGCGCTGGAAAAGGACTTCGGAATATCCAGGGAGGTGTCCGTGACATCGTCCACAATGCCCACGGTGAAATGGTTCTTCGGGGTGTTGCCGAGCATGTTGTCAAAGACCGCCTTGACCATCTTCGGGCTGAACTCCTTGGAACCCATGCCGTAGCGGCCGCCGGTGATGAGCGGCATCTCGCCCTGTTCCATGAACGCGGTGCACACGTCCTGATACAGGGGATCGCCCAGGGCACCGGGTTCCTTGGTTCTGTCCAGAACGGTGATCCGCTCTGCCGTGGCAGGAAGGACCCGCAAGAAGGCATCGGCCACAAAGGGACGGTACAGGCGGACTTTGACCAGACCGACCCGCTCGCCCTTTTCGTTCATGGCATTGACCACTTCCTCGATGGTTTCGCAGGAGGAGCCCATGGAAACGATGACCCGCTCGGCCTCGGGATGACCCACGTAATCGAAAAGTTTGTACTCCCGGCCGGTCAGGGCGGAAACCTGGCGCATGCAATTGGTGACGATCCTCGGAAGGGCCTCGTAATAGGAATTGGCGGCTTCACGTCCCTGGAAATAGATGTCCGGATTCTGGGCCGTGCCCCTGATATGGGGGTGTTCCGGGTTCATGGCCCGGGCCCTGAAGGCCTTGATCTTGTCATAATTGGCCAGCTTGGCCATGTCTTCGTAGTCGATGATTTCGATCTTCTGGATCTCGTGGGAGGTTCGGAAGCCGTCGAAGAAGTGCACAAAGGGGATGGATGACTCGATGGCGGCCAGGTGGGCGACCAGGGCCAGGTCCATGACTTCCTGGACCGAGGCGGATGCGAGCTGGGCAAAACCGGTCTGGCGGGCGGCCATGACATCGGCGTGGTCCCCGAAAATGGACAGGGCGTGTCCGGCAATGGCCCGGGCCGTGACATGGAAGACGGCAGGCAGGAGCTCACCTGAAATCTTGTACATGTTCGGGATCATGAGCAAAAGACCCTGAGAGGCCGTGAACGTGGTGGTCAGGGCACCTGCAGCCAGGGACCCGTGGACCGCGGCCGCAGCTCCGGATTCAGCCTGCATTTCCCGGATGGTCAGGGTGTTGCCGAAAATATTTGTGCGCCCCTTGGCCGCCCATTCATCCGCGATTTCGCCCATGGGGGAGGAAGGGGTGATGGGATAGATGGCGGCGGCGTCACTCATGGCATAGGCCACGTGCGCGGCAGCTGTGTTGCCGTCCATTGTTTTCATTTTTTTGGCCATGAATTCACTCCTTGGATGTTAAGGATGACTCGAAATGGTGTGGGATGGATGGTTTGTCGATCGCCCGGCCATGGATGAGAACGGCGGCCCTTTGGGAGACCGGTAGTGCGCTGAGAGCCATTTTTTAGCAGAAAATCAGAATGTTGTCGACGAGATCGACCGAAAATGACCGGATTGACCGAAGAAAGTCCCGGATGATCATGGGATCAATGCGTATAAAAAAACCGATGCCGGGACAAGGGCAAACCGGGAATTCTTATGCTAATGGCGGATTCTGTTTATTAAGTGGCAGGAGGCCGCGTCCGGTACGGGATACAGGGATTGGTGGTACGTTCAGGGGGGAAATGAACCTTTTGTGGGCAGTGAATACCGTTTACAGTGCGCAGTACTCAGTGCACAGACCGCAGCCCCCAAAATGCCGTCATCCCGGCGAAGGCCGGGATCTTGAACGACACAAAGGCAGTCTCTGACATCAGGCTATCGACCTCTCCCTTCAAGATCCCGGATCAAGTCCGGGATGACGTCATGCATAGATCTGCGACCTGCGAACTGCGCACTGCGAACTGCGCACTCAAGCCTTCTCCGTTCCCTTATTCATTCCGCCCGCAACGCCTCTATGGGGCTGAGCCTGGCTGCCTGGCGGGCCGGGTAGAAGCCGAAGAAGATGCCCACGCCAACGGAGACGCCAACCCCGAGAAAGACCGAGACCATGGAAAAGATGAACTGCCAATGGGAAACATGGGCGATGACCCAGGAAGCCCCGATGCCCACGGAGATGCCGAGAATGCCGCCCACAAAGCAGAGTACCAGGGAT
>CAYWJL010000132.1:0-998 GCA_964458145.1 uncultured Desulfovibrionales bacterium
CCTGACGCTGCAGGGCCATGGAGGCCATGCGGCGGCCTTCCTTCTTGGCATCATTCATGAGGAGAGATGCAGCCCGACCGGCCACATCGGCCAATCCGTCACGCAGGGCAATGGACGGGACCTTTTCCGTCAGCGTGGTGGCGTACTCCTGAGCTCCCACGGACTTCACCTCGTTGGTGGTCAGATCCAGGAGGGAAATGGAGAGTTTGGCCTTCAACACCCGCTTGACCTGATCGAAATACAGAGAATCGATCCGATACCGGTAGACAATGCCGTTTTCCGCGGCAAACCGATCCCGCACCGCCTGCATGAGATTCGGATCGATGATGAAATCTTCCTGATCGAAATCAAAGTGCACGCCCAGCAGGGGATCGTCCTGGGCCTGCTTGTACTTTGCCATGCCCGGGGTCTGTTCCAGCCATTGGAGCTTCAAGCCCTCCTGATTGGCCTTGCGGGTGATCTCGTCCCGGATGGCCCGCTGGAAATCCGGATAAAAGGTCACGAACGGACCGAGCCCCCTGAGTTTCTTGACCCCGTCGGATGCCTCCACGTCCAGGATCAGATCCATACTTGCCTTGGTGGGTGGTTCCTCCATGATCACGAAGACCACCCTGGAATCCTGCCCGGCCTGCACACCCACGCCCATTTCCTCCAGACGCCGGTTGATGGCCGCGTCATCCAGGGTCACCTTGAAGGTTCCGGTGCCCTTGCCCCCTTCATAGGAAAAACCCTGCTGGGTCTCGCCTTTGACAAAGGCGGCATGGCTGGAAACGATGGTTTTCAGACTCGTTGCGTCGATGCCGGGATTGGCCCGGAGCACATAGGACCGAACCGCCTCCTGGCCCGCACGTTTCTTGACCTCCTTCTTGGCCTTGAACCGGCTGGAGCATTTGCATTCCACCTCAACGCCCTCGGTGACCAGGGCAAGGGCCGGAGCGGATACGAGAGAAAACAGAACGACAAGGACGCATAGATTCAGATAGTGTCTCATGGGCACC
>CAYWJL010000132.1:1008-2872 GCA_964458145.1 uncultured Desulfovibrionales bacterium
GAGGATAAAGGATATAGGATATAAGATATACGATAGACGATAGACTCGATAACCTCAGAACGCGGCCTTTTCCTTGGCCTGAATCTTGGCCATTTCTTCCTCGGTCAGCCGGTCGGCCATATCCAGGGCCAGGAGACAGCGGCCCAACCCGTCGGCATAGTTCTGGTCCTCGCTCTCGTAGCGGTCGAAGGCGAACCGGTAGATTTCCAGGGCACGTTCGAAATCGCCCAGGGCCTCCAGAGACAGGGCCATGTTGTACAGGTCCTTGACGTGATCCTCGAGATAGTCATCCGCCTCTTCGAGCAGTTCATCTTCGGCCAGGGGCTCATAGGGCTTGACAGTTCCCGCCTCCTTCCCCCGGATGGACTCCTCGTAGTCGGCACGATGGGTCCGGGCGATGACCTGTTTGGCCGCCTCCACGAAGTCCACATCGTAGAAATCAACGGCAATATCCTCATACCCCTGGGCCAGCTTGGCCCGGACGATGTACTTGACATTCCCCATATAGGCTTCGGCAGAGATGAGGGTCTTGGTTTTCTTGTCCAGCCCGGCAACAGCCACGGGGATGTCTTCACGATGGGGAGCGATCAGATTCTGAAGCCTTGCCCCGATCTCCCCGCACATCTCCACCTGGGATTCCAGATCCACCGGCATGGCGCACACATCAACCGTGGTGCAGGCATCCAGATCCGCCTTGGCCTCTTTCTGACCACCCAGTCCCATGGATCCCATGAACGAAGACAACCCGGACATGAAGCCCCCTTCATCGGTGCTCAGGGTCTTGATCTTCCCGGCAACCTTTCTGGCCGTGGTCAGTTCGAGCCGCTCGGAAAAATCCCCGTTGACGATAAAGGCCGGACGGCTGGCCACTTCAAAGACATGAGTCACCTTTTCCACGTGCCCGTTACGATCCAGCCTGTAGACCGAAAGCCCCATCATCAGGGTGGCCTTTTGGGCCCTGTAGCGTTTCTCGTAAAAGACGTCTTTGGCTTTGGTGGTCACTTTCTGATTGCAGTAGATGGGATTCCCGTCACTGTCATGACCGCACACGTACCGGATATTTTTCCATGATTCCAGCCGCATCTTGCTCGGCAGGTAATTACGGTATTCATCGGCCACCTGCCACCAGACCCGACCGTACATGACCGCATCCAAACGGGACTTGAGCCGACTCTGGGCAATCTGACTCGATATCTGCCGTTCCAGTGGGAGATCGACCAGGGAATAGAACGGATCCTTGTAAAAAACATCGGCCACGGTCTGTCGGGCCAGCCTGCAGGTCTCCTGATCCGCGGCAAAGGCACCGGAACCGAGCCCCGACGGGATAGTGTTGAAATCCAGCAGCGCGATCTTGCTCACTCCGGTCAGCTTGAGTTCACCGGGCTGGAGCACGGAGATCTTGGCCTTCTGAACACAGCCCACGGAAAGGGCCATGATCAGGACGATGAATAAGGTCTGTACGTTTCTCCGTATCATCTAACGCTCCTTGTTTTCCTCTTCTTCATAGCCGCCCTTTATCTGCCC
This sequence comes from uncultured Desulfovibrionales bacterium, assembly GCA_964458145.1. Taxonomy (GTDB): domain Bacteria; phylum Desulfobacterota; class Desulfovibrionia; order Desulfovibrionales; family Desulfomicrobiaceae; genus Desulfoplanes. Next base: position 2,533 of record CAYWJL010000132.1, read on the forward strand.
CGGCAGGGTCAGAACCTTGTCGGCAAGCTTGCCCACCCGTGCCAGAGCCGAGGCTGCTGCGCTGTTGGCGGGATCCGCACCGGCCGCCAGCTCGTAGAAATCCACGGCCTCGTCGGTAATACCCATGGCCTCGCACACAATGGCCATGTTTTCGAAATCCGGCGAACGGAACAGCCCGGCCGCCAGAAGCGCGGTCTTCTCTTCCATGCGCAGGGTTTCCAGCAGGGTATCGAGTTCCGGAGACCCGGCATCCGCAGCTTGGGCGTCCTGGATCTTCTCGGCGAAATCCTCTTTGATCTCCGTGGCTTCACGTGTGTAGGCTGCTCCATTCTCTTCGAGG